>NZ_JAZNIB010000092.1:0-3747 GCF_045577275.1 Methanobrevibacter sp. | reverse complement strand
CGGATTCTTTGGAATCTTCACTGGATCTTTAGGATTTGATATGGCTGCAGGAGGAATATTTGCTGCAGGATTCCTTATAAGTTACTTTGTAATGTTGTTCATTGTAGGTCCTTATACCATGATCATGCAATCAAGAGCAACAGGATTATTATACAATCTTCATTAAATGGGTGGTTTTATGAGTAGCATAACTGATGTTGTAAAGGAAGGATTGAAATATCCTTTCAATGATGGCAAAAAGGTCTTGACCTTAGGTATGATTTTACTTGTTTCCAGTCTTGTTTCAATCTTTATGGACTATATGGTATTTGACAATATGAGAGTATTGGCTGATGTTGCTCCTGTAGAAACTGTTCAAGCAGCAATTTCTGCTCTTCCACCAAGCAGTGTTGCATTGGTGGTCTTGTCTTGGATTGTAGCATTTATATTGGCACTCTTTTGTGCAGGATACATTTATGATGTAATCAAATATTCCATTGAAAAGAGATCTGACCTTCCTGGATTTTCAGACATCAAAGGAATCTTCGTAAAGGGTATCAAAACAGTAATTGTTCAAATTGCATATATGATTTTGCCTTTAATCCTATTCTTCCTTGGATTGATATTGGCTGTAAATGAGGCTGTAAGCAGTTCAGTCAATACAATTGGTGGAATTATAGTAGTCATTGCAATGATATTTTTAATATTTGCAGCTTTGGTGGAAATTATGGCAATCTGCAATATGGTTGCAAAAGATGACTTGAAGGCAGCATTTGACTTCAAAGGAATTTTAGCTCAAATCAAAAGCATCGGTTGGGGCAGATTCATCGGAATCATCATATTCTCTGGTGTAGTGATAGCAATCATCTCAGTATTCTTTGAGTTAATATTTGGAGCAATAGCTACTGGCTTAAGCATCTTGTTAGGTTCTGCATTGGTGATGATCTTGACCAAAACAATCTTGGATTCCTTGCTTGTCAATCCATATATCAGTATTGTCTTAAGCAGAGTCTATGGATCCATTTATAGAGAAGCAAATAGTATTGAATAATTTTTAAATTATTCATTTAAAATTTTTAAAATAATTAATTAACATAATATATCAAAAATTCGAAAAATTAACTAAAATTTTTATAGGTGTAAAAAAAATGAAATTCAATTCAAAATATGCATATATCTTATCTGCATTTTTCGTTCTTGCAATTGTGATTTCAAGTGTAGGAGCAGCAGATTTGGTAAAGGGAGACTTTGGCAATGAAGGTTTCCAAATAGATATCCCTTCAGGTGGTGACTTTTCAAAAGCGGCTACAACCAACTTGAAATTCGGCGACATGAGTATGAATATGGATGTTTTTGAAAACAAAGGGGATAATGCTAAAGACATTAGCTCAATAATTTATTTCAAAGATGGAACTCCAGACAAACAAATGGTTTCAGACATGTTTGCTGACCTTAAAAAAGATGGAAAAGTCATTGAAGAAACTGATAACTATGTTGTGGTTGAAAACCAAAATTCAAATGATTTCCTCAATTTTGACATTGGAAATGGATTTGATGACTTATGGAACTTTGCTACAGGCATATTTGGCGGTGATAACAGTGTAGATGTATCAACTCAAGATGCAGATGTTAAGGTATCTCCTGATAAGGGAATAAATGTTGCGGATGCTGAAAATAACACTGTTTCAATCTCCTCTGAGGGATTACACATCAACGATGCAAGTGGTGAAGATGTTTCAATTTCTGCTGATGGCGTAAAAGTCTCTGGTGGAAACGATTCTGATGGAGAATCTGCAGATGCAAATGTTTCAGTTGATGCAGATGCCTTTGCAAATATTTATAATGGAGATTATTTTATCTGCATTAAAAATTCTGGAAATGATCAACTAATCATTTTAACTGGAAACGATTTGGATTTAATGAAATCTATTGCAGAAACTGCATCATTCAGTGAGAAATAAAATTTTAATTAATTTTATTCTCCTTAATTTCTATCCAAAAATTTTATTTTTATTCCTCCAATTTTCATAGTTTAGAATATTATCATCATATTGGGGGTGATAATATTCTCACCTCATTGTATTAGTTTAATCCGTAAAGGGGGTTTAATTTCTACTTTTTTTTTTTTTAATTATGATACTTTTTTTAATTTCTACTTTTTTTTCTTCTTTTTAACTGATCAACTCTTCAACGGATTTATATAATTCCTCTAAAACAGAATAGATCTTATCTCCAATAACTATTTTAGGTTCTATATTGGCGCCATAGCTATTCAAAAGCTTATTTTGATATTGTATTTCTATTTTCCAGGCAAATCCTCCTTCCAATGTGCAACCCATATATTCCTCTTCCAAGTCCCAAAGACCTATCTTTTCTATGTTTTCCCAAAATTCAATCCATTTTTCCTCATCAATTCCATTGATGTCAATCATTTCAGGATTTGGATCTTTCACCATAAGAATATTATTCATTAACTTAATGGATTTTGTTCCATTGGATTCATGTTTATAGCTTATTTCAAACAGCTCTGGCAGATAATCGATTGTCATGTTATTTTTCCTATTTTTTTAAGAATTAATTAATCTATATTAAACTTATATATTATAAAATTTATAATTTAACTAACTGAAAATGAGTTTAAATCAAATATTTAAAACTTAAATAAATTAACGGGGATTGATATGATTAGATTCAATGATTATTTAGACAGATTATCCATCATCAAGGTTCTATTCTTCTTTTTATTGGTCATGTTAGTTCTCACATTAAGTTCTAATATATTTAACTTTTATTTGGGAAGCTTGATTTTCAAATTTATTTTATATGCTCTTATGCTTCTGTTTTTTGTTTATAATTTTCATCAGATTGATTTAAAAGAAAATTCTGATGATTCCTTTCTGGTTTCATTAAGAAATGAATGCAATTCAATATTTGATGTTTCAAACCTTCAATCAATCTCATTTATTGTGCTTGCAAACATACTATTTGTTTCAACAGTTTACTTCATTTTGAAATATTTGGCAACATTATCTATCATAAATTTTGAATCCCCTCTATTTGGAGATTTCAGTTCCTTAAGTGCTGAATTCCTATTTTTATATTTCATAACTGTAGTCATTTTATCTCCAATCATAGAAGAGCTCCTATTTAGGGGAATATTCTTAAGAGTTTTCAATAAGGAATTGAATAATTTGGCATTGGCAATTATGATCACCTCAATATTGTTTGGGTTCTGTCATGGATTTGGAGGAATCTTAGGAGCTATTTTATTCGGTATTTGCGTTTCAATTCTCTATATCAAGTCAAGGAATATTTTGGTTCCTATATTTGCTCACTTTTTGAATAATTTCATTTCATTCATAATTGCTCTGGGTGGAATTGAATATTTCATTCAAGGTAATCTTATTGTAATTGTTTTGATAGTCATTTTAGCTATTGCCTCTAATTTTGTACTGTTTAGAGCAATTTTAAATGAATGGCCTACTAAAATGGAATAAAAAATTTTCTATTTTTAATAATTTTTATATAAATAATCATAAAGTTTATAAAAGTTTAAAATATAATTTAAGTTATGTTTAGATTTACAGGTAAAGAGATAAGAGATTTAATTATATCCTTTATAGTAATTGCTTTAGGATTTACCATTCTTTACTCTAATGGCGATTACAGCCACATTACTTTAATCTTTCCAGTAGTAATGATTGGAGTGGGGGCAGGATTTATATTCCACGAATTGGGACATAAGTTCGTTGCAATGCATTATGGATA
>NZ_JAZNIB010000091.1:0-2113 GCF_045577275.1 Methanobrevibacter sp. | reverse complement strand
TGATTATTCTAAATAGTGATAAGACGAATGTAATGTATTTTATGAGATGAATTTAGAATAATCAAAGAATTCAATCAAGGAACTATTAATCCAAACCAATTGCAAATTCCCATTTGGAAAATTTAAATCAATCCAAACAATAGATCTTTGATTTTTTCGAAGTTTTAAGTATTTTTCTGATAAGAAGAAACAGCTCATTTCCAATGAAGTAGGGATAAGTATTAATTTATTTCCACCAGAAATTACATGTTCCTTGTATGGTATATTATTTAAATAAGTATAAACCAATATTCCAAGAGCATTTGAAAAGAAATAAAAGATTATTTGTAGAAGATATCTTTGATATTCAAATCTTTGGAAACCATTTCAATCTCTCTATTGAGAACATCTATCTCTGCAAGAATCTTTTCATGTTCATATGATAATTCCTTAGGATCTATCTTCTCTTCCTTATCTTCATAAGCATCGACATAACGAGGAATGTTTAGATTGAAATCATTTCTTTTTATATCCTCTAAACTTGCCCTATGGGAATACTTATCTATTTCTTCTCTATTTTTATAGGTCACTACAATATTTTCAATGTCCTCTTGTGTTAGCCTATTAATTAATTTTGATTTCTTGAAGTCACGAGAGGCATCAATGAATAGAATATCCTCATCTTCACCCCTATCTTTCCTAAATATCAATAGGCAGGCAGGATTATTGGTGCTGTAAAACATATTGGCAGGCAAACCAATAACAGCATCGAGATAATTTTTTTTCTCAACAATTAATTTTCTGATTCTACCTTCAGTTGATCCCCTGAACAAAACTCCATGAGGTGCAACGACAAGCATTATGCCATCATATCTCAAATGATAGAGCATATGCTGGATGAATGCATAATCCGCCTTTGTACGTGGAGCTAGGAACTTGTACTCACTGAATCTTATATCCTTGCGGAAAGACTTGTCTGCACTCCATTTGGAATTGAAAGGGATTTGAGAAACTACCGCTTCAAAAGATTCGCCCAAATGTTGGGGCTGCTCTAAAGTATCTCCCTGCTTGATATCAAAATCCTCATAATGAATATTATGCAAAATCATGTTTTCCCTTGCAATATTATAAAAGGAAGCATTGATTTCCTGACCATAAATGGCATCACATGGAATTGTCTTATGAATTTCCAAAAGCAAGGATGCAGAACCGCAGCAAGGATCATAAACAGAATCAAGATGCCTTTTCTTGGAAGCTATCAAAGCAGCAATCAAGGTTGAAACTTCATTTGGAGTGTAGAAATCTGCAGAATTAGAGGAATTCAGTGAAAACTTGCTTAACAAATATTCAAAACCACTGCCAATTAAATTATCAATTTCCTTTTCATGCCCTTTTTCTTTTTTGTAACTAAAGTTTTCTTCCATATCAAATGCATAATCTGCTTCAACATTCATTTCATTCAAATTATGTTCCATTTTGGCATCGATTAAACTATCCAAATCAGCAAAATCCTTTTTAATGCTATGTTTAGCATTTAGCTTATGATATTCATTCTGCCTTTTTCTAGACCAACGACCAACTTTATTATCCAATAAAGACATTTCATTATCTATTTCATCAAATTTACTGTTTTCCAAAAGGGTTTTTCTAAAAATACGATTGTCCATACCTTCTTTACCTAAATCGAAGTGCACAGAACCTAAAGCCTCTAAAATATTAAATATGACTTTATTTTTTTCCTTTTTTTCCTTTCCTAATTGAGATGCATTCAAGTCCACACCTTCAAAGAGGTTTTGGAAATCCTCTTCACTTTTTGTTCCGATTGAAGAATCGCTGATTTCATTGAATGCCTTCTCCAATTCATCATTAAGATTTCCAATATTATTTGAATAGAGAATATTCTTAAATAGAAGATTCGGCTTTAAAAAGTATCCTATTTCCTTTATTGAATCTTCCCTTAAGGATTTTTTATAATCATCATGCTTATAGGCTTCCTCAAAATTAAGATTTTCATATTTTAGCTTATCATTTACAAAAGCTTCCAGTTTTTCAGACAGATATTTATAAGAAATAAAGCCTAAGAAGTATTTCTGAAACTCATCATCAGTTAAAAATCCTATCCTATTACTTTCTT
>NZ_JAZNIB010000090.1:0-1975 GCF_045577275.1 Methanobrevibacter sp. | reverse complement strand
ATCTATAAAATTAATTAAAAATTAATAAGAAGGCTTAAAAATGAATAATGAAATAGGAATGAGAATATTAACTTCATTAGTTGCTTTAGGCATATTTATAGTGGCAGGACTTGCTGCTTTCTATCAAAGCATTTTAGCACTTCCTTTAGCTATTATTGGATTAATATTCGTTCCATTTATATTGATGCAACACAATGAGAAGAATGCTCATTTAGCTGAAAACTTAGAAAAGATAGCTTTCGTTATTACATTTTTAATCATTTGCATAGCATTTATTTGCTTATATAAACCAGTTTAATCAAATTTCAAAATTTATTTATAATTATATTTATCAGTTTATTCGAAAAATAAGAGTTTAGAACTAAAATCAAGGTGAAATCATGGAAGAATTATATATTATGATTTATATTATAGTTTTTATAGTTGGATCCATCGCAGGTCTTTTATTAAGCTATAAAAAGCATATGGAACCGTATATAATATCTGAATTGGATGTCATGACCTTGGTTTTTTCCATTGTAGGATGGTTCCTATTATTCAATCATGGTTTAAACCATTTAATCAGTTCTGAAATCTTGCTCACTATTGCATTCTTCTGTATTGGACTTGCAATAGGAAGAAGACCAGGTTATGGTCGTAAAGAGACTGCAATCGGAATATTGATTGCAGGAATTGTCTGGATTTTAACATCCGGAGTTTTATTCTAACAAATTAGCTCACTTGGTGATTTATATGAATAGTGAAGAGAAATATGAAATGATGAAATTAAGAGTTCTTCATAGTTTTAAATGGGAAAAGGATCTTACAATCCCTTTATCTGAAGAATTTGGAATTTCTAAAGAAGAATTTGAAGATATTCTTATGAATCATTTTGATATGAGTGATTTGGAAAATATGCATGCTACCTTTGAAATAGCTAATAGAGAAAAGATAAAAAGGCAAATGCATCTTGATTTAAGGCTTTATTGGTTAAGTGATGTTGCAAAATTGATTTCAGAGGAAGATGCAGATAGGATTTGCCATCAATTGACAAAAGACATTGTAAAGAATGGCAAGAAATATGAGGATGCTCTTGAAGAAGGAAGAGCCCAAATAGTTGAAATATTGAAGAAATGATGTTTATTTATAATCAAAAGAACGAGATTTAAGGTAATTGAAATGCTTAAAAAACTTAAAGATATTGTGAGAAAAAGTTCAATTCATGTCTGCATTGTAAATTGTGGAGGATGCAATGGCTGTGATGTAGAGCTTGTTGCGCTTCTTTCCCCAAGATACGATCTTGAACAGTATGGAATTTATGTTCACAATAACCCTCGTGAGGCTGATGTTCTTTTAGTAACTGGTGCAGTTACAGAACAATGGAGAGACAATTTAAGAAGGATTTATGCAAAGACACCTGAACCTAAGATTGTGGTTGCTGTTGGAAACTGTCCACAGTCAGGGGATGTATTTGCACAGGAAGGAGGAAGAGTTCTTGCTCCTGTTTCTGACTTTATTCCAGTGGATGCAGCTATTCCAGGTTGTCCTCCAAGACCAAGTGAAATTTTAGAGGCAGTGTTGACTGTTGCTCCTGGCGCTCTTGCAGCTAAAGGAAGAGCCCAAGATGCCAGAAAAGATTAATGTTTATTAGTATTATAGAATTTAGATTAGATAAGCAAAGGTTAATGTTTATTGTATTAAGAATTTAGAGATAAGTAAAATAGGAGTCAGATATTATGATATTACCAATTGGACCAATTCATCCAGGTTTAAAAGAACCTTTAAGGCTTAAGCTTCAGACTCAAGGTGAAAAGGTTATTAAGGCTGAGATTGATTATGGTTATGTTCACAGAGGTATTGAAAAGATTATGGAAGGTAAAACCTGGCAAAAATGTATTTACTTATCTGAAAGAATCTGCGGTATCTGTTCATATGAGCACACACAAACCTTTGCAGAAACATTGGAAAACATTTCCGGTGTTCAAGCTCCTTTAAG
>NZ_JAZNIB010000089.1:0-7399 GCF_045577275.1 Methanobrevibacter sp. | reverse complement strand
ATTCATGAACCATTGGGAAAGTTCCATCGAACTTGCCGTAAACAGGACAATCCAAATTATTTTCACCTAAAACAGCAAGGACATCCCTTTCAAGTACAGGATCAACTTCCTCTACAATGAATACTCCTTCAAGGTTTTTACAGAAGTCATGAATCAAGTCCTTTGGAGTGGGGTAAGATAGTGCAATCTTTAGGATATCCATACCTAAGTTTTCTTGGGAAACAATATCATAAGCATAATTGAATGCACCACCAGAGGAAATGACACCGTATTTTCCTTGGAGTGTTCCATCTTCAAATGAATAAACCTCATTTACTGGACTTTCATTAGCTGCTTCTTCAAGCTTTTCCATTTTTTCCGCTAATCTTGAATGCATTGAGAGTGCATTTGCAGGAACAGGAACAAATTCCCTTGGATTTTTAACAAAGTATCCCCTTAACCAATGTCCATCAGATTCTGTTTCCTTGGTGGTTGATTTAGGTTTTTCTATTCCACCACATTCCACAATTCCTCTCATATGAGATACACGAGTGCTTGTTCTAAGAATTACTGGAATTCCAAACTGTTCGGATAAGTCAAATCCGTAAACCATCATGTCCTTGATTTCCTGAGGGGAAGATGGTTCTAAAATTGGAACGGAAGAAAGCCTGGAATAGTTTCTTGTATCCTGTTCATTCTGTGAAGAGAAAAGTGAAGGGTCATCTGCTACAAGAATAATCATTCCTCCCTTAACTCCAGAGTAAGCAGTTGTCATAAATGAATCGGCAGCAACATTCAAACCTACATGCTTCATGAAAGTAAATGATCTAAGACCACTTGCAGCTGCAGTGGCTGCCACTTCCATAGCTACCTTTTCGTTTGCAGAAAATTCAAAGTACATTTCAGCATTTTTAGCAACAACTGATAATATGTTACCTATTTCTGAAGAAGGAGTTCCAGGGTAAGTGGCTGCAACTGATACGCCTGCTTCAATAGCTCCTCTAACAGCAGCCTCATTACCTAAAAGGAAAAGCTTATCTCCTTTTTCACTAGTTACTAATTGATCATAAGCCATATAAATTCACCACACACGAGATCAATAATCAATCTCTAAAATTTCATTATAATTGTAATAAGATAATAATTAAAAATTAGCTAAAATTTAAAAAATTTTAAAAAATTCCATAAATTATCATAATTAGATATTAGTTTCTTAACATATTTAATATAATCCTTTTTTCAAGAAAAATTTAAGATTTGAGAGAAAAATATTAAAGATTTTAGCATTTAAAAAAATGGTCTTATGATATAAAAAATACCAAACTTTATAATAATGTAAATGAAATATATATAGTGATATATTGTATTATATAAACAATAAACAATCATTAAGCATAATATAAAATTTAGAATTTAAATAAACTTTAGTTTGATAGTATAAGGGATTTTTATGATAACCGTTAATGTAAAAAGATTCAACAAGGAGACAGACAGCGAAGCTCATATTGAATCTTATGAAATTGAAGAATATCCTGGAATGAAAGTGCTGGATGCATTAGAGGCCATAAACAGAAAATATGATGCAGACGTGAGCTTCAGAAGCTCATGCTTAGCTGGTCAATGCGGTTCATGCGGTGTAAAGCTCAATGGAAATGGTGCACTTGCATGTAAAGCAGAAATTAAGGATAATGTATTAATTGAACCTTTAGACTTCCCAGTGATTAAGGACTTGGTTGTAGATAGAAGTTCAGCTGATGAAAAAGTGAAGCAATTGCAATTGAACTTGGATTGCAACAGCGAAACTTCCCATGAGAAACTTAATCCGGAAGACATCAAAGACACCAAAAAGGTCAGAAGCTGCATTGAATGTTATACTTGCCTATCCACTTGTCCTGTTGTAAAGCACTTTAAAGATGACTTCCTCGGACCTTATTACTTAAGATACATCTCTAAATTCGATTTCGATCCAAGAGATGAATACGATAGATTGATAGAAGCTCTTGATAGCGGAATGTATGCATGTACAAGCTGCGGCAAATGCGGTTCAATCTGTCCTAAAAACATCAACAGTTTTGGAGATGCAATTGAAAAGCTAAGAGCAATGGCTTATGCAAGAGACCTTGGACCACTTGATGCTCACAAGGTCTTTAAGGACAATGTGGTTGCTAGCGGCCGTTCTGTAAGCAAACCTGAAGAGCCATTCATTGAAACCGTCCATAAGAAATGGGATGAAGAAGGCAAATACTACATCGATGAAGATGAAAACAAGGAAAAGGTTGCATTATTCACCGGATGTATGGTGGATTACAGAGCACAAGATGTTGGATATGCACTCCTTGATGTATTGAAGGCAAACAACATTGAAATAGACATTCCTGAAGGACAAGTCTGTTGCGGTTCACCTCTTTTAAGGACAGGTCAAGTTGATGTAGTACAAGACCTTGTAGATAAGAACAAGGAAGTATTTAAGGATTATGATAAGGTAATCACCATCTGTGCAGGATGCGGAGCAACCTTAAAGAATGACCATCCTAAATACGGATCCAAGCTTAATGTGCAGGATATCAGTGAATTCCTTGTGGATAAGTTAGATCCAAGCAAAATGAAGGAAGTAAACACTAAAGTAACCTGGCATGACCCTTGCCACTTGTCAAGAGGTCAAGGAATCAAAGACCAACCAAGAGAAATCATTGAAATGATTCCTGGAGTTGAGTTTGAAGAGCTTGAACTTCCTTGCCAATGCTGTGGTGCAGGTGGAGGAATCAAGTCTGGTAAGCCTGAAATTGCATTGGAACTTGCAAAGGACAAGGCAGAGATGGTAAGAGAAACCGGTGCAGATTATGTAACTACAATCTGTCCTTTCTGTCAAATCAACATCCAAGACGGATTGAATGCAATTGGTCTTGAAAATGTTAAAACTTTAAATCTTATTCAATTACTTAAAATGGCTTATGATGAATAGGCAATGAAAAAATGAAAATTAAGCGGCTATCAAAAATAGCTAAAAAACAATAACAGAAGATTAGCATGAAAAACAAAAACAAATCAAGCGATAGAGGCAAGGTTAAGGAGATAGTTGAAGATGAAGAGACTATCCGACTTAAGGAAAATATCTACGTTGTTTTTGTAGAATGCGAATCTCCTGGAAATGTTGGATTTTTAGCAAGAACCATGGGTAACTTCGGACTTCATAAATTGGTTCTAATCAACCCATGCACCCTTAAGGATGAAGCTTATTATCAAGCTATGCACGCAAGGGAAACAGTTGAAAATGCATTGATTTATGATACAGTTGAAGATTTTGTTAAAGACAATAACATTGATTTCATTGTGGGTTCAACTGGAGCTCCTGGAGGAAGCTATAACATTTCAAGAATTCCAATCAAACCCGAAGAGCTCGGAAAGTCAATGAACTACAACGATAAGATAGCCATCCTTTTTGGTAGGGAAGGAAACGGATTGACAAATGCAGAAATCGAAATGTGTGACATTACTGTTAGCATTCCAACCGACCCCAGCTATCCGATTATGAACATTTCACATGCCGCTGCAGTTATTCTTTATGAAGTCTTTAAAAACAGGAACAATTATCCTGTTGAAGGATTGGAGGAAAGCACTGCACTTGAAAAGGAATATTTGATAAGCGATATGGAAAAGCTAATCGATTCATTATCCATTCCAGATCATAAGAAGAAAAACGGATTGAAGGTATTTAAAAATATCATCAATCGTGCTTTCATTACAGGAAGAGAAGCGCATACATTCAAAGGCATTTTAAGACGTTTGAATATTAAGATAGAAGAGGAAAATAATAAAGAATAATTAAAAAACTTATCAAAAACTATTTAAGTATAAATAAATTATATCTATATTAGAATTATATAAAAAATTCAAGGGACTAAACTATGGACGATAAAGATAGACGAAAAGGATATTATGAAGATGTGACCACATTTTTAGTTGGACACACCTTCCACACACGATTTTTCCTTTCAAGATTGACTAGAAAATCAAAAATAGCTAAAAAGATTATTGACAAGCTACTTTTCGAAGATGATGAAGTTTATGTCCTTCCAAATAAGAATTCAGTCAATAAAACCATCACTGCTAACATTGAAATAAATCAAAGCTTCCAAGAAGATGATTCCGAGTTTGTGCCAAGCCAAATTATCAAGGAAGTCATAAAAGAGGCTAAAGATATTGTTATTATGCACAAATGTCTCTGTAGAAGTTCTGCAGATTGCAAAGATTATCCGCAAGACTTTGGTTGTATTTTCATAGGTCCTGCAAGTAGAAAGATAGGCTCAAAATACGGCAGAACCGCAACTGTGGAAGAAGCTTTAGCACATGTTGATGAGGCAGATGAATTAGGATTAAGCCATGTTATCGGCAGAAATAAAATTGACAGCGTCTGGATGAATGTGAGACCTAAAGAAAAACTCTTGACAATCTGCCATTGCTGTCCTTGCTGCTGCTTATGGAAAGTTATCCCTGATTTGGATGAAGACATCAGCCATAAAATCAAAAGACTTGAAGATGTTGAAGTGCATACAGTTAATGACAACTGTAAAATGTGCAGAAGATGTTTAGGAGACAATGTCTGCTTTGGTGGAGCAATCAGCCTTGAAGATGGTAAGATCACTATAGATCAAGATAAATGTGTTGGCTGTGGACACTGCGTTCAAGCATGCAAATTTGATGCAATTGAATTGAAATACAGTCAAAAATCCATTGATTCAGTAGTAAATAGAATCGGAGAATTAGTTGATTATAAAAATTAACTAATCTTTTACTTTTTTTATTAACTTATTGAAAAAATAGAAATTTATTTTATAGCTCTTTTTTTAAAAATAAATCAAATTAAGAATAAAAATAACAATGCGCCTTTTTTAAAAAAAATTAAAAAATAAGAATTGAAAAATAATAAAAAATTAAAAAATAAAATTAAAAAAAATAAAATAATAAGTGAAAAATCACTCAATTAATTTAGGACCGCCCATTTTACCTGCTTTTAATAAATTGCAAGCAGTAGTTACTTTACCTGTTTGAATATAACTTATATTATGCTTTTCCATATATTTAGCAGGGTTCTTTAAAGGGTGACCATAATTTGCATCCCAAGCTCTGCCTATTCTCTTATGAATATTAGAAGATGCACCATATGGCTTAGTGTACCATAATCCTAAAATATGAGCCCCATCATAATTCTTTACAAAATTACGATTGCTGTTTTGAAGCTCTCCAGTCCATTCTTCAATACATCCAACATCAACACCACCAAAGCAAGCAAGCAATACTGAATCTTTGCCAGTGCACCCATATCTGTATGCAATATTGTGTATATCTGGACCAATGCCTATTATAACCGCATTGTAACCCTTAGACTTAAGTGCAGCTCTTAATTTCTTAAGCATCTTTAAATCCTTTTTCTTGCCTGCAATATTGTCTGTTGTTAAATAGAAAGTATATTTGCTTGAATTTGAAACCTTTACAAATTCTGAATTTGTAAACAGAACATATTTCGGCAACCTCTTATTGGACTTATAGAAACTTAAGGCTCTTGAAAACTCTGCAGTATAGACTTTATATGGAATCTTATAGAATGAATGCTTAATATATGCAGGAGTGCTATGCCTTATTGAAGATCCCATAGCCTTTTTTGCTATCTTAAGATAATTTTTCTTATAGACAGTATCATAAATCTCACCAGT
Organism: Methanobrevibacter sp.; assembly: GCF_045577275.1. Lineage (GTDB taxonomy): Archaea > Methanobacteriota > Methanobacteria > Methanobacteriales > Methanobacteriaceae > Methanobrevibacter. The sequence goes on along the minus strand of NZ_JAZNIB010000089.1, from coordinate 1,709 downwards.
AGAGTTTTTTGGAGCTGATGCTGCAATTAATACAATATCATTACGATTCTTCTTGTCAATATGCTTTATAGCCACTGCCATCAAATAGGAAAGTTCAGCGGTTGTAAAGTTTTTTTCATTATAGACAATATATGAAGGCAATGCCTTATTTTTTGAAATATGCTTCAATAATTTGTTTGCTGCTCCAACAACATCATTAAATTTAACCTTTATAGGAGTTACCTTAATCTTAACCTTAATGGATTTGGAATTATAAGTTTTCTTAGTCCCTGCATATTTAATGGTCAGATTATTGGATTTTGGACCATTGAATCTGAAAGTAACAGCCCCTTCGGAATTAGTCTTAACAGTGTACTTCTTCTTATTGGATTGAATGGTTATAGTTAAGGTCTTATTTCTCAACAATTTACCTTTAACATCCTTTAAAGTGATTAAAATTTTAGCATTCTTGTTGGAATTTATCTTAATGGAAGATGGTGCACTAATAGTCACAGGAGTTTTGGTTATCACAACTTGAGAACTTTTTGAAGCGCCATAATAAGTGCCTGTTTCCTTAAATTTAATAGTGCATTTGTAAGTTCCAACCTTCTTATCAAATTTTAATTTAGCCACTCCTTTTGAATCAGTAGTCAAATTATAAGTTTTCTTATTCACTTTAACAGTAATAGGCTTGTTTGACAAGACATCCCCATAAACATTTTTTAAAGTGATTGTTAGATATGTGTTATAAGCCATGTAAGACTTTACATTAGGGGAAACTATGCTGGTTTTCATTTTAGTTATCTCTAACTTTGAACTTGCAGATGAATTTAAATAGTTTTTATCCCCATCAAATTTAACTGAGACTGTAAAGTTGCCTAGTTTACTTGGAATCTCCACTTGGGCGATTCCTTTACTGTTAGTGACTGTCATATAAGATGTTCCAGAAACAGTAACAGTTACGTTTTTATTTGCTATAGCTTGACCTTTAGAATCCACTAAAGTAAGATTGATATAAGTCGGACAAGTCAAATAAGACCTTAGATTCTTTACATTGATTTTAGTTGATGATTTTGTAATGGTTAATGTAGTGCTTGCACTTGAAGGGGCATATGATCCATCCCCCTCAAATGATATATTGACATCATAAGTGCCTACATCACCAGAAAACTTAAAAATAGCCATACCATTATCATCAGTTGTCAAATTTTCTTCAGTCCCATTAACCTTTACAGAAATGGTTTTATTGGATAAGGCAGAACCGTCTGAATCTACCAAGCTAATTGCCAATTCCCCTTCTGAAGCATAATCGAAAGTGATTGGATTAGCATTGATTAGAGATTCACCAAGCTCTTCTTCAACATCAGAGTCATCAGAGTCATCAGGATTTTCATCATCTTCAAGTTCCTCAAAAGTGTTGCCCTCTCCAGAATCATTAGGATTAGTATCAGAAGATTCTTCTCCAACAGACTTTTTCAAATCCGCTTCCACTTCAATTTCATCAGTATCAGAAGATCCTTCCCCGTCCTCTAAAACGATATCATTCGTACTAACATCATTAGAACCAATATTATTAAAAGTTATATCATTTAAATCTGTATCACTTGCACTAACGGATTGCACTGCCAATAAAAAAATTAGAACAAAAAGTGATACATAAAGAATTTTCTTAAACATAATATCACAAAATTACAAATTTTTCCTAGTATCATAATCATTTATGATTTTTA
>NZ_JAZNIB010000088.1:0-4088 GCF_045577275.1 Methanobrevibacter sp. | reverse complement strand
CCAAAGATGTGGTTATTGAAGACAATGTATGGTTGGGAAATCGTGTTATTGTACTTCCAGGTGTTAGAATTGGTGAAGGTGCCATCATTCAGGCAGGCAGTGTTGTAGTGAAGGATATTCCTAAATGTGCAATTGCTGGGGGACACCCTGCAAATGTCTTTTCTTTAAGAGATGCAGATCATTATGAAGAGTTAAAAAAAGAAGGAAAGTTTCATTAATTAAATGACTATTTTTACGTTTACACTTTTCACATTTACACAATAGCGATTTTTCACAAAAAAATTTCATTTAATTTAATTAATTCTAGCTTCAATTTAATGAATCAAATCCTTAAAGATTGCTATTTCTTTCATTGTCACTGCTTTTAAAATGAAGATGATTGCAAAGTATACAATTACTCCAACAATGATGGATATCAAGACATTAATAATTCCATTTGGATTCATTATATAGACAATGATTCCCATAATGGCTGAAGCTATAACTATTTTTAAAAGTTCTTTTATATCGAATGGCAATCTCATGGTTTTCTTGCTTGCAATGGCTGTTACAGCAAAGGCCAATATGTAGCAAAGAAGTGTAGCAATAGCTGCTCCAAGAATGTTTAGATAAGGAACAAGCAATATGTTCAAAACTATATTTGAAATAGCTACTATAATCCATAATTTACCTAAGATCATTGTATTCTTCTCTAAAATAAGTATATTGTTTGTAATTCCATACATTCCCATGAATATTGCTCCAAGGCAGACAAATGGAGTTACCATATAACCTCCAAGTGCAATCTCAGGTGTTGTGATAATATAAAGCAACGGTTTGGAAAGTACGCTCATTCCTACAGCAGCAGGTACTGTAAGGAGAAGATAATACTTCATGGAATAGCTTAGGTATTTATCCACTTCACCAATGTTTCCCTTTTCATAATGTTCCGGCAGAACAGCTGGTAGGAGAACTGCGAATGGGGAAAGGAACATAAGCAATATGCTTCCTAATGCGTATCCTGGTGAATAGCATCCGACTGCAACGGATCCTATGAGGATTCCTATAACATATTTGTCACTTGAATCCACTACCCAACTTGACACATTGCTTGGAATTGTAGGCAATGCAAATGCAAGCTGTTCCTTTAAGTTGGACCATTTTCCAACTCCAATTCCAAGGTATCTGACAATTAAAAATGCCATCATGATAAATACTGCCACATAACCTGTTAAAAGACCAAGCACAACTGTTTCAATGTTATAACCTGCATATGTAAGGTATATGCTTACGAATACGCCGATATAACTCTGCAATACAAGGAACAATGAGTATCTTTTCATTTGTTGGAATGTTCTGAAGTAGGATATTAGCATAAGGTTCATGCATGCAAAGAATGAAATTGCAGTTGTAATGTACAGGACTTGCATGCTTCCATTGAATAATGCATTTGCAATCACATTTCCAAAAATCAGGAACAATAGGCAAATGATCAATGTTGAAATGAATGTTAAAGTGATCATTGGGTAAAATGAGTCCTTTATCTTTTCCTTATCCTTTTCAGCAGAAAGGAATCTCACCATTGTGTATGGAAGACCAAGATTTGCAATGTTTGGAACAAGTGCGATGGTTGTGTTGACCTGTGCCCACATACCATATTCTGCTGTGGTGAATGATTTTGTAATGATTGGGATAAAGATTAGGCTACTGAGAGAGATTAGTATGTTTGTCAATCCCACTAGTCCTATCCTTTGTATAAATCGCACATATTCGCTCATCTAATCACATCAAATCTTTTCAAAAATAGTTTTGTCAAAGTTTTTAAAGAAGTAATCCTTATCGTATTCTTTAAACTGTATTTCATTGGTTTCATCTTTGATAATATAATTTATTAGTTCTTCACTATCTTTAACTTTTTTTACAATATCCTTTTCAATCAGATCATCCAGATATTCCACTCCTGGAACATCAATGATGAATGTTTTGCAATTGAAAGCAAGACCCTCGTAGATTGCTGTAGAGAATGCACCAACTTGGTAATGGCTTTTGGCAAACAATTCATATAATGGAGGTTGGCTTTCATCGATTACCTTAAAGTTATCAAATTCTTCTATAGCCTTGTTGAGGTATTCGTAGTTTTCTCTCCAAGTTCCATATTCGCCAGGATGCAATTTATAAATGATTTGATAATTCGTATTGACTTTTGAAGCCAGTTCATATGCCAGTTCAGATAGATATTTTCCAATTACCCCTTGTGAAATGAATAAGATCTGCTTATTTTCAGACTCTTGACTTATTCTATCTTCAGCTATTTTCATATAGGTTCTTGAGTTTTCTTCAAAGTATGGAAAACCCATTGAAATTACATTATCTGAGTCTATTGGATAGTGGCTTGCATTTTTCCAATAATCTCCAAAACTAAGTATCTTATCTGGGAAGTATTCGATTTCCTTAATCTCACCATTGAATCTCATTGTATTTTCAGGGTATGAGTATCCTAAATGGTATGGGCTTATGGTTCCATGCTGCAATTCAATGATTTCTATATTCATTTTCTTGCAGGCAGCGACCAATGCCTTGTTTTCATAAGCCACTACAAGAAATACAAGTTTAGGATTTCTCTTTTGAAGAAGTTCAATATACTTTTCATATTCATATTGAAAATTAAGTATATGATCTTCGATAATGCTGAATAAGTCTATTTCTATTTTGAAGATGCTTTCAAGCTCATTCTTCACTGCACTAATCAATTCTCTTTCTTCTTCAGTAAAAGGAATTTTTCCCCTATTCCTAGTTTTATGAATAAATGAACCTAAAAGAATTCTGTCATTGAATTTGACATGGTTTTCCTTAATGTTCTTGCTGTTTCTAAAATGATCATTTAGATATGGGGATTCGATTGTTTCAAAACTCTTTCCCATTTCATTAAGGACATCCTTTAAAAAATAGCTGTAAATGTCTTGGTATTCATCTTGGAATATGACTTTTCTAGGGTGGTCAAATATCAATACATCAAGATTTCCATTTCCGCTTAAAGGATTTGACAATACGCTGTTTTTAGCGAAAGGTATGAATGATTTTATCTTATCAAATAAGGAAAGACTGGACTGCTGAGCAGATTCAAAAACATTTGTCTTTCTTGTTATTTCATAGTATAGATACATTCTAATCAATTGCCAAGGATAGCAATCCTGAATCATCTTATGATTTAATTCATATTTCTCTTCAAGATTCCAAATCTCTTGACAAATTTCCTTTACTGTAAAAGTCATAAAAATTCCTTTTTAGTTATTTATGATAATAATGAATTTTCTGATATTATTCTAAATATTCATATTTGAGCAATTCGTCTTCTGCAATATCTATCTTTGCCTTTTTGCCGATTACATTATCCATTTCACTTGGAGAAATGCCTGTTCCAGGTCTTTTGTATGTAAGCATGTCTGCAGTGATTTCAGTTCCTTCCTTAATGCATACATTTGCAACAATGGAGCGTCTTGCCTGTTTTCTTGATTCTCCTTCACAAGGCAATGGAACCTTATCATATTGTCCATTTATTGTTTTGATAAGTTCTATGTTTTTACAGAACTTTCTTACATCATCAGGGTCCATTCCATGATAATGGTCGTTTCCCTGCATTGTCTTGTCTAATGTATAATGCTTTTCAAGTATGGTTGCACCATAAAGATAAGCAGTTGTTAAAATAAGCATATTCTCATCAGGTTTTGTGTGATCTGAGTAACCTATTTCATAATCAGGATATAAATCCTTAAGGTTTTTTATCATAAGCAGATTAGCGTCACTGTTGTCAGTTGGGTAGGAAAGGACACAGTGCATGATTCCAATTCCCGCTTCTCCATTTGTGTATTTTTCATTGGTATTTTCTATTGTGTCAATAGCAAGTTTTATCTCATCAAGATTGGAAGCTCCAGTTGAGATGATGATGTCTTTTCCTTTTTCAGCTATTTTTTCAATGAATGGAATGTTTGTAAGGTCTGATGAGGAGATCTTATAGACATCCATAAATTCATGCTAATAGTCTATTGAATCAAAATCAAATGGTGTGGATAGGAACATGATTCCAATCTCATTGCAGTAGTCAGCTATTT
>NZ_JAZNIB010000087.1:0-27979 GCF_045577275.1 Methanobrevibacter sp. | reverse complement strand
AAATCCTTAGCTATTTTGTCTGAAAGAGGAGAGTTGGTCAAATAGTTCTCTTCTGTATCAATTAAAACCTTATTGTCTGTAAAGTGCCATATGTAATTTGAGAATGATCCATATTCCTTTTGCATTTCGATGAAGACCTTTGCATTGTTTATTGCAGCGTTTATTTTTCCTTTATGCCTTATTATTCCTGCATTGTTCAATAGCTCTTCTATCTTCTTCTCATCATAATTTGCCACCTTTTCAACATCAAAGTTATCGAAGGCAGCTTTGAAGTTTTCACGTTTTTTTAATATTGTAATCCATGCAAGTCCTGCCTGGAATGATTCAAGAACAAGCATTTCAAACAGTTCACGGTCATCTAAAGTGGGAGCTCCCCACTCTTCGTCATGATACCTTATATATATTTCTTCTACATCTTCAGCCCAAGGGCAACGTTTTTTAGTCATGGAATCACTCAATTCAAATTAATTATAATCAATAGTCTATCTATATCTTTTAGTTAAAAAATATTTATATTAAAAAATAATTAGTTAAAAGATAATTTAGTTAAAAAATATTTATATTAAAAAATTAAAATGATTATTATATGTTGGTCAATGCAGATTTACACACTCACAGTTGCTTTTCAGCAGCCACTTCAAAGGATATGGTAATAAACAATATAGCTCCAAAATCCCGTGAAAAGGGATTGAACTTAGTTGGTACTGGAGACGCCTTGCATCCTAAATGGCTGGATATTGTAGCCGAAAGCACTGAATATAATGGTGATGGAATATACTCACACAAAGATTGTGATTTCATCTTGACAACAGAGGTTGAAGCCCAACACAAGATTCACCATGTAATCATAATTCCGGATATTGATGTAGCTCGTGAGCTTTCCCAAAAGTTGGTTTCTCCAAACAAGTTCATTGATGGAAGGCCAAGAAGCCCATTAAGTGGTGCTGAGCTTTTCGAGCTTGTAAAAGAGTATGACTGCATGATTGGACCTGCCCATTCATTCACTCCTTGGACTGGAATGTACAAGACATATGACAGCATTTATGACTGTTATGAGAAAAAGCCTGATTTTGTTGAACTTGGATTGTCTGCAGATACTGACATGGCAGATACCGTAAAGGAACTGTCTGATTTTGTATTCTTAACCAATTCTGATGCTCATTCTCCATGGCCTCATAGGTTGGGAAGGGAATTCAATCAGATAGAGATGGAGGACATTTCATACACATCACTTCAAAATGCATTGAAGAATAAGACCGTCAAGGCAAATTACGGTTTGCTTCCGAATTTAGGAAAATATCACATGACAGCATGCACAAAATGCTATAAGATCATTGACCCTGATATTGCAAAATCAAATGGAATGAAATGCTCCTGTGGAGGAAGAATCAAGAAAGGGGTTGATTTTAGAATCAGTGAAATTGCAGATTATGATGAGCCTCATCATCCAAGCCATAGGCCTCCTTATGTTCATCTGATGCCTCTTGCTGAGATAATCAGCATGATTTACGATAAGGGAATAACAACCAAGACAGTACAAGGTGTTTGGCAAAAGCTGATTGATGCATATGGTCCTGAAATTGATGTCCTAATCAATGTTCCATTGGAGGATATTTCAAAAATAGATGATAAGGTAGCCCTTGGAATAGAAGGATTCAGAAACAAGACATTGAATGTGGTTCCAGGTGGTGGAGGCAAATACGGTGAAATATCCTTTGCTGAGGAATTGAAAAAAGAGGAAAAGAAAGAGAAAATCATCACTCTTGATAATTTCTAAAATTATAAAAAAGCAGGCTTGGCGGGATTTGAACCCGCGGTCTTTAGATTAGGAGTCTAACGCCTTATCCAAACTGGGCTACAAGCCTATATGATCAACTGCTTAAGATATCTTAAGTAGTCTATTTTTAAAATATGTGTTAAAAATAAATAAAAAATAGTAATAGAGCGGACCCGCCGGGATTTGAACCCGGGACCTTCGGATTAGAAGTCCGACGCCCTGTCCAGCTAGGCTACGGGCCCTATGTACAACATTTAATAATATGTTTATTATGATATATAAAAGTATTGGTAAATTAATCTTTTTTTATTATACTGATTCTAAAAAGTTAAAATAAACATAGAATAATTCTTATATCTATTTAAAATTTAAGTTTTTAAAAAAATAATAAAAATTATATTAAATTAATAATTTAATTTTTTAATTGCTTATTGGCTGTTTTCACTGGTTTCGTTACCTGAATCAGAGTCAGTAGAATTGTCATCATCAGCAGCTTCTGGCACTACTTCCTCACTGAAAGCACCTTCTAAGACTGTTCCTGTACCAGATCCAACAAGTACATAACCGGTACGGCCTTGAGCATCTTTTAAGAGACAAGTGTAGTATCCATGAGAATTGTATTTGACACTATAACACCAGCAGCCTTCCCATCCTGCAGCTTGAGCAATTTTTTTAGCTTTTTCAGGGCTTACATTGTGATGCTCGGAAGAGCTTGAGCTTGAGCTAGAACTGCTGCTTGAGCCTGAGCTACTGGTTCCGCTACTTGCACTGGTTCCGGAAGAAGATCCAGTTGCACCGGTTCCATCTAAACCTGTAGAGTTATTGCCGATACCAGTATTTCCTTGTTCATCAGGTGTAAATCCTGAAAGATCATTGAATACGGTATTGCTATCGTTTGTTAATCCATATGCAGTTACTCCAGCAGCAATACATAAAACGATTACCACAGAAATAAGTATGCTTGTATTGTCCACATTTCCACCTCTAATCTTTAATTAGATTCATATGATTTTTATTTAAATCGTGCCGCAATTTTTTAATGCGACACCATTTAATATTATGTATTAGTTTGATAGAATATTCGTATTTTGCACTGCCAGTTTAAACTAAACTTGTTATGCCGGTTTTTTTGTCCACAGCTATACCAAATGTATCGGTAGTGTAATTACTTTGTTCAGATGGAGGCATATGTTTTTCGAAATAGAATATTCTGCAGTCAGTTTGAGTTACAGACCTGATGAATTTTGCACCTTCTCCTGCAGCTTCTTTTGCTTTTTTGAAAGATGCATCATATCCTATATCGTCGGTTGGTTTATTATTATCATCAGTGTTATCATTATTTCCATTTCTTCCTGGGTTGGTTCCAGATCCTGAACTGGTTCCACTTCCAGAACTGCTTCCAGAACTGCTTCCGCTACTGCTTCCGCTGCTACTGGATCCTGAACTTCCTGAAGAAGTATCTGATCCGCTTCCATCGTTTGCATCAGTACTGATCATGTCATCTATACCATTGCTGTCACTTGAACTGTCTGGAGAGAATCCAGTTAAGTCATTGAAAACCGCATTGTCCCCTTCGCTTATTCCATAAGCGGTTACTCCTGCAGCAATACATAATACAATAATTATAGATATAATTATGTTTGAATTATCCATTATTTCACCTCCTTTTTTAAGAAGTATTTTTTTATAAATCTGAACTTAATTGTTTAAATATTTTTTTATCAAAATTTAACAATTGTATAATATTATTGTTCATTATCTTAAATATATCTTTCCTAAAAATTTCAAATAAATTATTTATACTTTTTTTAAAACTTTCAAATTTTTCTTGTCAAATTCCTCATCTTTCCAAGTGAAAACAATAAGATGTTTTGTAAGATCAATTCAGTAATACTCATTTTTTCATTGTTATTACTTTTGGCCATATTTTTGCAAAAAACATGATTGACTCAAACAGTTTTCATATGATTTTTTAGCATTTTTATTTAGCTGTTTTTTTGAAATTTTTTTCCTTGTTTTCACTAATTTTCAAATCTCATTTTTTTCTCAAAAGTAATACTTATTTTTAATTAGTTAATAATTAATTTAAAAAATTTGTCATGGTCATTTATCATTATTTATCATTAAAATTTATCAATTTAACTTTATTAATTTGTTCTAAATCCCTTTTTTTTCTATTTGTTTCATTAATTGTTAACGATTTTTTGATTTGGGCTAAAATTTTAGGAAAACCTAAATAATTAACCTATTTAAATGTTTCTTTTTAACTCTTAAAACAATGTTTATATTATATTTTAGATTAATATATATCTGTTAGTTTCTAACTTTTAAAATTTTAAATAAAATAAGAGGTGACACATTTGAGCGATAAAATAGTTATATCCCCAACATCTCGTCAAGAAGGTCATGCCGAATTAGTCATGGAAATTGACGATGAAGGGATCGTTACCAAAGGTAGATACTTCAGTATCACACCTGTCAGAGGCTTAGAGAAAATGGTTACAGGTAAAGCACCTGAGACTGCACCAGTTCTTTGTCAAAGAATCTGTGGGGTATGTCCAGTACCTCATACAATGGCATCTGTTGAAGCAATGGATGACTCTTTAGACATTGAAATTCCAAAAGCAGCTGCATTGTTAAGAGAATTAACAATTGCATCTTCTAACTTAAACAGTCACGCAATTCACCATTTCTTAGTTGCTCCTGACTTCGTACCTGAAGATCTTTTCAAAACTGCAGTAGACAGTGTTGGAACAATTAGGAAAAACGCACAATACGTTGTAGATATGGTAGCTGGTGAAGGTATCCACCCATCTGATATCAGAATCGGTGGTATGGCAAGAAACTTATCTGAACTTGCACGTAAAAAATTATACACCAGACTCAAAGCATTAGTCCCAGTAGTAGACAATCACGTTGAATTAATGACTAACTTAATCCTTGAAAAGGACATTCCTGAAGGATTAGGTGCAATCAATGCTCCTGTATTTGCAAGTGATGTTATTTACGGTAAAAGAGAATTCTTCGATCTTGACAGATTTACTGAAATTGTACCAGAATTATGGTATGATGACCCAGAAATCGGTAAAAGAGCATGTACTACTGTACCATTATATGATGGTTTAAATGTAGAAACTGGTCCTAGAGCAAGATTAGACAAATTCCAAGGCTACAAAGAAAAAGGTGTTGTAGCTCAACACTTAGCTAGAGCTCGTGAAATGAAAACTTACCTTTCCAGAGCTATTGCTATCTTAGATGAATTAGACACTGCTGCTAATACCCTCGCAGATTTCGACCCAAGAGGAACCAACAAATTAGGTATCGGTGTAGTAGAAGCTCCTAGAGGAACTGATATTCACATGGCACAAGTAAAAGACGGAAAAACCGCTTTCTACAGTGCATTAGTACCAACTACTTGGAACATCCCAACTATGGGTCCTGCAACTGAAGGATTCCATCACGAATGGGGACCTCACGTAATCAGAGCTTACGACCCATGTTTATCTTGTGCAACTCACGTAATGGTAGTTGACGACGAAGATGGATCAGTTGTTAAAAACGAAATGGTGAGAATTTAATTTTATAGATTTTAATAGAGAGGAATAAAATGCCATATGATGCAGGAAGATTAGTTGTTGGATGTGGAAATGTATTGTTTAAAGACGATGGTTTCGGTCCAATGGTTATCCATGCTTTAGAAGATTATTTTAAAGAAAATGATATTGAAATGCCGGAAGACACTCAGTTCATTGATGCAGGAACCGGTGCAACACACTTCATTTTTTCTATGCCTGATGAGAATTGGAAAAAAGTGATCGTGGTTGATGTTGTAGAATGGAATGCAGAACCAGGAACCCTTAAGATTTTCAGTCCTTATGATATGCCTAAAGGCAAATATGAGAACGCTCATACTTGGCCTGTTGAAGAACCGCTTCATGATTTGGTTGACATGGGCATAGAAGTAGTTATAGTTGGATGCAAACCGGCGGAAATCACTGCACCAGATGTTGACATGGGCTTAACAGAGCCAGTGGAGGCGGCTATTCCTAAAGCTATTGAAATGATATTAAATGAACTTTAAAGGGGTTTAGCAATGCTTGATGGATTAAAAAATAAATTAAGAAAATTTTTAGGCCTTGAAGCTAAACCGGACGCAGAAGATGATGAAGCAAAAGCTAAATTAAAACAAGAAATGAAAAGCGAAGTTGAAGCTCAATCAAAGCCTGCTGAAGAAGCAAAAAAAGCAGCTGATGCTGCAGCTGAAGAAGAGGCTAAAAAACAAGCAGAATCATCTGAGCAAATAAGTAAAGAATCTTCAACACAGGAGGTTGAAAAAGTGGCTGACAAACCAAAAATAGGATATATTCACATGAGTGGTTGTACTGGAGACGGTATGTCATTAACTGAAAACTATGACATTCTCTCAACCTTACTCACTGATATGGTGGACATTGTTTACGGAACAACTTTAGTAGATTTATGGGAAATGCCTGAAATGGATTTAGCATTAGTCGAAGGGTCTGTCTGTTTACAAGATGAACACAGTGTAAAAGAACTTATGGAAGTAAGAGAAAAATCAGGATTAGTTTGCGCATTTGGATCTTGTGCTATGACTGGTTGTTTCACCCGTTACGCACGTGGTGGACAATTAGCTCAACCAAAACATGAATCATTTGTACCAATTTCTGACTTAATTAAAGTAGATTGTGCTATTCCAGGATGCCCAGCATCCCCTGAAATTATTGCAAAAGTAGTTGTTGCATTAATTAACGGAGACATGGACTACTTACAACCTATGTTAGACATGGCAGCATGCAACTTAGCATGTGGTTGTGACTTACAAACCAACGTTGTAAGCAAAGCATTATGTACTGGTTGTGGAACTTGTGTATTAGCTTGTCCAACCAGAGCTCTTGAAATGGTAGAAGGTAGACCATCCCACAACAAAAACAGATGTATTAAATGTGGTGCATGTACTACTCACTGTCCAAGAACCTGGTTCCCTGCTGAACAAATTAAAAAGGACTTAGGATTATAGGAGGAAGTAAAATGGCATTCGGTACATATAAAGAAGTAGTATCTGCAAGAGCTACTGACAAAGCAATCCAAAAAGTCGCACAAGATGGTGGAATCGTAAGCGCATTATTATGCTATGCTTTAGAAGAAAACATCATTGAAGGAGCTATTGTTGCTGGAGATACTGAAGACGCATGGAAACCTGAACCAACTATTGCAATGACTCCAGAAGAAATCATTGCAGCAGCAGGTACCAAATACACCTTCTCTCCAAACGCAATCAGACTCAAAGAAGCTGTAAGACAATACGGTCTTGAAAAAATCGGAACTGTAGGAACTCCTTGTCAAATTATGGGACTCAGAAAAATGCAATCCTACCCATTTGCTACCAGATTTGTAGCAGATAAACTTGCATTAATCATCGGTATTTTCTGTATGGAAAACTTCCCAAGAGATTCCTTAAAAACCTTCGTAGAAGGTAAAATGAACTCTTCCTTAGACAATGTTAACAAAATGGACATTGGTAAAGGAAAATTCTGGATTACCGATCCTGAAAAAGAATCTGGACTTGCATTAAAAGAAACTCACGGATACGAACAAGCTGGATGTAACATCTGTCTCGACTATGTTGCAGAATTAGCTGATGTATCCACCGGATCTGTAGGTTCTCCAGATGGCTGGTCCACTGTATTTACCAGAACTGACAACGGAGCAGACATCTTTACCGCAGCTGTAGAAGCTGGAGTAATCGAAACCAAACCAATGGATGATGTAAAACCTGGTTTAGAATTACTCGAAAAATTAGCTAACGGTAAGAAAGACAAAGGTAGAAAAGAAATCGAAAGAAGAGTTAACATGGGACTCCCAAGTCCTTTCTAACAAGCTTTTACTCGCCTACGGCTCGTAAAACCTTGACCAAAACTCTTTTAGAAAAAGTTATATCTTAACTTTTTCTATTTTTTCTTTTTTTCTTTTTTTTAGGCTATTTTTAAATGTTCGTATACTTATTAACTAAATTCTATTTTTTATCATTTTTTGATTTTAATATTATGATATTTTAGCTATTTTTCTATTTTTTCCATAATTTCAAATGAAAAATTTTAATAATAATCATAATTAAAAAAACTATTATATAATAAAACTTATTTAATCAAAATTTAATTATAATTTAAAAATAATCTAATTTTATGCTGCATATAATTTCAGATGGAATTGTTTTTAGATGGATTTAATTAGATTTAATTTATTTGGGGAAAACTATGAGGGATTTTGCTAAAGTCATTATCTTTCTATTCATTCTAATCCTGTCCATTTCTTGTGTAAATGCGTCAGAATTAGATGATAGCATTCAAGATAGTGATGCTGTTGACTTGGAGATTGATGAGAACATCGATTTGGATTCCATTTCAGGGGATAGTTTGGACTCTGATTTGGATAGTTCAGACTCTTATGTGGATGATTCTTTGGAATCTGATGTTGATGATAGTTTGGATTATAGTTCAAAAGGTTCATTAAAGGAAGATTCCACTACTGTTCATCAGGTAAGTTCATCAACTTATAGCAAATACTTCAATTCCAAAGGATATGTCCTTACAGATAAGGTCTCTGCTGGAGACACCATTAATCTTACTGGAAATTTCAATAAGAAGAATTTCATATTCACAATTCCATGTTCAATCACAAGCAGTCAAAATAATGCTTACTTAACAAATTGTATGGTGGAATTTGAAAATGTCACATCCCCTTCTTCATCTCCATCCTCTGTTTCTAACTTAAGGTTCAATACAAGCATAGAGATGACTCCCTCTGTATACATTTTAGGATCAAGTTATGTCAATGTCTTCAATTGCAGTTCCTATTCAACAGGTGCAAACAGTAATCCGACCTTTTTAGTAGGTTCCAGCTATTGCAATATCCACGACAATGACTTTGAAACCACATTTACAGGATATATGAACATGTCCTGGAAACGTGCAGGCATCTTGCTTGGAGAATCCCATTACAATAACATCTATTCAAATCATGTTTCAGTAAAGGATTCAAATCCTATCTATCTGACTACATACGGTTATGAAAAATCCAATTACAATGTCATTTTCAACAATACAGTAACCACATCAGCCTTCAGTGAAGAGACAGGCCTTAGGAATCCTTCCGCTTGGGCTTATGGAATTCATATCATGGGGGATTACAATCAAATCCTGAACAATACGATAATGAACACCTATCGTGGAGTGGACTCTGAAGGAAGCTTCAATATAATCGTTGGAAACAGAATCTTCAATCTAAGCGGAAGCTATTATGAAGGAAACGACGGTACTGATGGTGGTGAAGGAGGAATATTCGCTTCATACAATAATGTGATAATAAACAACACAATCTATGACAGCAAGATAACAGGCCCTGCAATTTATGCGGTAGTGAACACCACTATCATTGGCAATACCATCCAAAATATTACAGGTCCAAACGGCATTCAATTTGCTCTGACCGCTTCCAATTGCCTAATTCATAACAATACAATCAATATGGCCAATGGAACATGCATTTATGTAAAAGGGAATATGACCAATCTCACTCTCTCAAACAACATAATCTCTTCACCAAACGGCACTGGCATTCTGATTGTCAAGCAGACACGGGCAAAATATCCTGTTGACGTGACCATTCTAAACAATTACCTATTGGAGAATCTTGATGATTACATTAATTTTGAGGATGTTTTAGGCAAGACCATAATCAATTTGGACAACAATACCGTGGCAGTGGTAAATGAGACATTCTTCACCTTCTTCAATCCTGACGGCACATTGAAATCCAATGAAATTTTTGAAAACTTCGTCCTTAAGGGACAGTTTAGTGATTTAACAGATTCAGAAGGTAAAATAGAATTAATCACCCTTAACCAAGAGGCAAATATCATTGGAGAGGATTCATATATTAAGGACATTTCATTCAATATCCTCTGTGATAATGTAAATATAGACGGTGTATTTGTAAACATAAGCAATGGAAATGCAAACACTTTTGATTTCAAAAATGTGAAAAATGTCAGTCTAATCAATAGCATAATTCACTTCTGCTCCTCAAATGAATTATTCAGCCCAATCCATACAGATAACTCAAACATGACTTTGAATAATAATACGATTATCGTATATTCAGATAATTATGCAGTAATCTTAAACAATAGTCGATTAAATATGGCGGGAAATATCATAAACAGTTCCTCATTAAGCTTTTCAGCCATTTTAAATGACAACAATTCAGTGCTTACCTATGGTGAAAATGAGATAAATTCCAATGTGGATCCTCTGATACTTTCACTTCATGGCTCAATTGTCAAGTATGCATATTTCATAATAGACGATTCCAATTATCATGAATACTTCAATGACGATGGGACTTTCCTTGATGATGTAATCTTTAATTTCGGAGATACCATAAGGATTGGAAACGTAAACAATAAGCTATTCAGATTCGACATTCCTTTAATCATCATTGGACTGAGTGGCTATACCATGAATAACAGCTTCATCATTCTCGAAGGTGAAAGCTCAAACAGTGTTGTAAGCAATTTCACATTCAATCTTGAGGATTACGATTATGCCGGAGACATTTCAATCATAAGAGTCAAGGATGGCGTCAGCAATGTATTGATATCCAATAATAGGTTTATCGTAGATGATTTAACAGGGGACAATGCAAATTTAAACGCCATCAGGATAGATGCTTATGAAAGCTATAGGAATATTTCAATAGTGGGCAATCATATGGAAATTGACTCTGAATTGTCCCAATTCAATGGAATAATAGTTAAAAATGATGGATTCAAGACATATGACAAAATCATTGAAGGGCTCAAAATAGCGAACAATTCAATTTCAATCTATAATCTTAAAGAGGGTGGCAGTTCAATAGGTATCAGTCTATTGTCTTCATCTGATGCTTCAATCTTAAATAACTCCATCCACATCGAAGCATATTCCTCAGGTGGAATCCTCCTTTCTAATTGCAGTGATTTTAGAATAGCGGATAATGATATCAAGGTTTATGGATTCAATTATGAAGACTTCCTGGAACATATCCGAGATGGGGATTTTGACATTAAGGAATTCATTGAGGACAATCCGTTGAAAGCAGATGCAGCTATCTCAATTGATAAAAGCACTGATTTAAACAGCATAATCTTGGAAGATAATAATTTGATGGAAAATGGCCAATCCACCAATATCGTCCACTTGGACAATCCTTTAAAGGACCTTGAAAACATTATCAGGAATGCTGAAGATGGAGAGACTGTCAATTTAGGAAATAATGTCTACATCATTTCCGAGGCTATCGATATCAATAAGTCAATTGCCTTGATAAATGGAATCATGATTTCCAATCTGAAGGAGGGAAATGCCCTTTTCAATGTGCTCTCTGATTCCAATGATTCATTCAATGTGTCTGATGCATTGGCCTTTTTAGACAATGGAAATGTCTTTGCAGTGATAAATGGATTCAACGACACCAATTATCTGATTGATGTTCCATCCATCAAGATTCAGAATAATGATTTTAGAGCAATCAACAGTCAGGTTGTCGGCGAAGCAGTCACCATAGTCAAGCTATTGGCTGACAGTGAAGCATTGGCCATCACTAATGAAATCTCCATCAAAGACAACAATATTGTTCAAGGCATGAAAGTCTTTGATTTTGATGTAAGTTCAGTGCATAGCGGAACTGATGTATTGGTTCCAAGTGACAAGACAATATCCTTTAGAAGCGAAACTCAAATCATCTATCAGAACATGACTACAACTGCTGTGGATACAGCAACTGACGGCAGGGTAGGAAAATACTTCTACATTAGCTTAAAGGACAAATCTGGCAAGGCATTGGCAGGTAAGCCTGTACAAATAGGATTCAATGGAAATGTATATAACAGGACAACAGACAGCAATGGTCAAGCAAGGCTTCAGATAAACCTTAAGAATGCAGGAACATACACCTTTGCGGTAAGTTACCTTGGAGATGATGACTATAACGGATCATTCATTGTTGCTAAGATTGTTGTAAACAAGCAGAAACCGGTCATATCCACATCAAACTATTATTACAAGGCGGATGCAAAATCCAAAAAAATCAGTGTTTCCCTCAAGTCTGCAAGCAAAAAGCCTTTAAAGAACAAGACAATCAAGCTTACATTGAATGGAAAGACCTATTCTGCAAAGACAAATTCAAATGGGGTAGTAACCATCAATGTTAGCCTATCCAAGAAGGGAACCTATAGTTTCACTGTCAAATATGCTGGTGACAATACTTATGCTGCTGTCTCTAAAAGTGCTAAATTAACTATTTCTTAATGGTTTTCTCTTTATTTTTATCTATTTTTTAGTCTATTTTTTCCTCATCTACTTTCCCTATTCTTTTTGTTCAATTATCTAATGGAAAACTAATTTATTGTAAAATTGTATTGTTTTCTATAAATTTTTTTTATCATTTTCAATACCATTTGATTTTTTATAAAATTAAATAGAAAGTATTTTAATATATAATTTATATAATAATATTGTTCAAAATTTTCTAGATATGATAATGAATTTTTGAGGACAATATTTGTTATTATATTTTTTTTGAATAATCATTTATTATAAATTATAATTTATAAAAAAGGACTTTATGAGGTTTTAAACTATGAAACTAAATAAATTCACGGTCATCATGGCTGTATTGCTCATGGCAATACTTGCTATTGGTGCTGTAAGTGCTGAGTCTATTGATGACGCAGATGCTTCAATCGCTATTGATGATGGCGATTCAGGCATCGAGTTAAGCGATAGTCCAGATGAGGACGTAAGTACTCTCAGTACGGTGGATGATTCCACTGTAGCTGCAGATGAGGATGTTGAAAATATTTTAGGTGATGAGAGGCCATCTTATGACCTAAATGACGATACTTATTCTACTTATTTCAATGATGATGGTACTGCAAAGGACATTTTAGTTCCAGGTGATCAAGCTGGAGATTATGATTTGGTTATCGGTACATTAAACGATAAAAAAATCATTATTGACTATGGCTCTCAAATTAACATTGTTGCTAAAGAGGGCGAAGGTATAATCAATAACGGTACCATCATAATTGGTGATGATTATGGTAATGCAGGTTCCGTATTCATTTCTGGATTAACCTTCAACAACTATAACAAGGATGGTATCGATGTAAGGGAAGGAAGCACTGACATTCAAATTGACAACAATAAGTTCAATTTAGAATATGACAGTACTTTTGGAAACACTTCTATAGCTATTGCCACCCATGGTTTTGTAAGCGGTGTATCTATAACCAATAATGTAATCACTATGAAAAGTGATGTGATGTACACTTATGGTATAGATTTAATACATTACCTCTCCATTGACCCATCTGTTGCAGGAATGGATGCCGCAGAGGATTTCAATGTATCTGACAACACAATAATTATAGATTCCACTGCTCAAACTGGTATGGCTGAAGGTATGTACTTAGATACACTTGTCGGATCCCTTTTTGAAAATAATATTATTAAAATAAGCACTATGGGGGCTTGTGCCAACTATGGTATACAATTAGCGGATTCCTATGCATTTTTCGACTTTGATAATTGGGCTCCTTCTCCATATAATGTGACCATTAAAGGAAATGACATTTCCTTAAAATCCACTGATATGGCTTATGGTATCACTGTAATAAGCATATACGATTTTGGTCCTGAAATGGAAAGCGATTGGATTAAAGATATGGTCATTGCAGATAATACTGTAAATATTGAGTCTCAAAAAGGAGCTATGGGTATTGGTGCAAAAAGTTCTGATGTTGAAATAACAAACAATAACATATTTGTCATTGCTAATGCTGAAGCTATCAATGGCGCTTATCCTGATTCTGAATTTGGTGATGAGACTGCAGCTATTACATTGGTCACATTTGATTCAAATATGGGTGCTGTAGATTATGACTATTTCAATATCACTGTCACTGGAAACACTATAACCACTAATGTTGCTCCATTCAACATTACTAAAAATGAAACTGGAAACCAACCTTTAGTTGTAGAGGACAATACCATCAAGACAATTACTGAAATTGATGATAATAATTATGCTACTTACTTCAATGAAGACGGAACCATTAAGGATGGTGCTCCTATCAGTGCTAATGATATCATGGTCTTAGGTGAGTTGAACAATAAGAAGTTAGTAATTGATGTTCCTTTAACCATCAAAGGTAATGGCAATCAATTAACCAATACCACTATCAGTCTTGTTGCTGGTGCTGATGGAACCACTGTCAGTGGTTTGGATATGTATTATGAGGATGATGGAAGTGCTGTTTTCGCTATTATTGCTGTTAACGATGGTGTAAGCAATGTTGTTATTGCTGACAATACAATTACCACTGTTTCTGCTCCTGGTTGGAATTATGATATGGCTATTTCAGTTTATGGTGCTCCTGTAGGATCTAAAAACATCACTGTCAGTGGTAATACCATTACCATGTCTGGTGATGCTGGTGGTCTTTATGGTATTGATGTGCAAAACTATGATCCATTCTGGAATAAAGGACAAGGAACTACTGGCTTAAACATTTCTGACAACACTATTGTTATTTCTGGAAGCGGTATGGTTGAACCTATCTATGTATCCAACTGTAATGACATCTTAATTGATGGAAATAAAATAACCTCCACATCTACTGGTGCAGACGCATATGGTATAGGTACAAGTGCAAATAATAATTTCACTGTAACTAACAATGAGATTATTGCTGCTTCTCAAAATAATATGGCTTATGGTGTTGCTTCTCCTAATAGTAAGGATGTTGTAATTGATAATAACAACATTACTGCATTAGGTGTTGGTGCTATTGGTGTCGGTTTTGTTAGTGATGAGAATGTAGAAGTTGATGGTAACACCATATCTATTGTTGGTGGTGATTATACTACTGTTTCTACTTATGAGAAAGTTGGTACTGGTAATGCTGCTATTCTTGATAAATCAGGCAATACTGGTGTTGTTATAGGTGAAAACTCTATCACTGAAATTTGTCCTTTAACTATTGATGATAGTAATTATGCTACTTATTTCAATGATGATGGTACTATTAAGGATGATGCTCCTATTAGTGCTGGAGATTTGATTATTTTAGGTGAGTTGAATAATAAGAAATTGGTTATTGATGTTCCTTTAACCATTAAAGGCAATGGAAATAAACAGACCAACACCACTATCAGTCTTATTGCTGGTGCTGATGGCACTTTAATCAGTGGTTTGGATATGTATTATGAGGATGATGGTAGTGCTGTTTTCGCTGTTATTGCTGTTAATAATGGTGTGAGTGATGTTGTTATTGCTGACAATACTATCACTACTGTTTCTGCTCCTAGTTGGAATTATGATATGGCTATTTCAGTCTATGGTGCTCCTGAAGGATCTAAAAACATCACAATTGTTGGTAATACCATTACCATGTCTGGTGATGCTGGTGGTCTTTATGCTATTGATGTGCAAAACTATGATCCATTCTGGAACAAAGGACAAGGAACTACTGGCTTAAACATTTCTGACAACACTATTGTTATTACTGGAAGCGGTATGGTTGAACCTATCTATGTATCCAACTGTAATGATACATTAATTGATGGAAATAAAATTACTTCCTCTTCTACTGGTGCAGACGCATATGGTATAGGTACAAGTGCAAATAATAATTTCACTGTAACCAATAATGAAATAGAAGTCACATCTGAAAATAATATGGCTTACGGTGTAGCTTCTCCTGACAGTAAGGATGTTGTAATTGATAATAACAACATTACTGCATTAGGTGTTGGTGCTGTAGGTATTGGTTTTGTAAATGATGAAAATGTAGAAGTTGATGGTAACACCATATCTATTGTTGGTGGAGATTATACTACTGTTTCTACTTATGAGAAAATTGGTACTGGAAATGCTGCTATTCTTGATAAATCAGGTAATACTGGTGTTGTTATAGGTGAAAACACTATCACTGAAAATATTCCTCTCACTATTGATGATAGTAATTATGCTTCTTACTTCAATGATGACGGTACTATTAAGGATGATGCCCCTATTTTACCTAATGACATAATTTTCTTAGGTGAGTTGAATAATAAGAAATTGGTTATTGATGTTCCTTTAACCATTAAAGGTAATGGAAATAAACAGACCAATACTACTATTGATCTTGTTACTGGTGCTGATGGAACTGTCATTGGTAAATTAGATATGCTTTATGAGGATGATGGTAGTGCTGTTTTCGCTGTTATTGCTGTTAATAATGGTGTGAGTGATGTTGTTATTGCTGACAATACCATCACTACTGTTTCTGCTCCTGGTTGGAATTATGATATGGCTATTTCAGTCTATGGTGCTCCTGAAGGATCTAAAAACATTACCATTGCAGGCAATACTATTACCATGTCTGGTGATGCTGGTGGTCTTTATGGTATTGATGTGCAAAACTATGATCCATTCTGGAACAAAGGACAAGGAACTACCGGTTTAAACATTTCTGACAACACTATTGTTATTTCTGGAAGCGGTATGGTTGAACCTATCTATGTATCCAACTGTAATGACATCTTAATTGATGGAAATAAAATCACTTCCGTATCTACTGGTGCAGACGCATATGGTATAGGTACTAGTTCTGACAATAATATAACATTTACAAATAACGAAATTGAAGTCACATCTGAGAAAAATATGGCTTACGGTATTTCTTCAACTAAGAGTAATGATGTAGTATTTGAAGATAACACCATTTCATCAACTGGTGTTGGTGCTGTAGGTATTGGAGTTCAAGATGATAAGAATGTAGCTATTGATGGTAATACTATTAGTATTGAAGGAGGAGATTATACTCCTATAAGTACTTATGATTCTTTAGGTACTGCAAATGCTGCTATCTTAAATAAAAAAGAAAGCACTACTGATTTAAGCATTGGTGAAAACACATTAATTGAAAATGGTAAAGAAACCGATGAGATTAAAATAGGTACTGGTGCAGAAGAACTTCAAAAATTAATTGATAATGCAGAACCTGGTTCTACTATTGATTTAGGAGATAAAGTCTTCTATAAAGTAGCAGATGTAGTTATTGATAAAGATTTAACTATTACTGGTGGAACTATTGTTGGTGAAGAAGACAAACCTATCTTTGAAATTGTTCCTAAATCTGAAGGTGGTCCTAATGAAGTTAATATTACTGGTGTTGACTTTAAAGTAAACAATGCTAACTCCATTGTTAAAGCTACTGCTGATAATGCTACCAACCCAACTGCTATCGATGTGGCTAACATCAATATTAAAGACAATAATATTGAATTGGCTAGTGAAGATGTTGTAGCTGAATCTGTAACCGTATTGGAACTTGACAGTGAAAGACCTATTTTAGCTCCTACTGGCGAAATTGCTGTAACCGGCAACACTTTAGCTGCTGGTGTAGATCCATTTGACTTTAAAGTAACTTCTGTCAATACTGATGAAGGCACTGTTATTCCTGCTGGTCCAATTTCCTCAGAAAGAACAGAAACTGAAATTGTCTATGAAAACATGACTACTACTGCTGTTGACGTAGATACTGATGGAAGAGTAGGTAAATACTTCTACATTACTTTAAAAGACAAAAATGATAATTTATTGAAAAATAAGCCTGTGCAAATCGGATTCAACGGTCAAGTATATGACAGAGTCACTGATAATGATGGTAAAGCAAGGCTACAGATCAACCTTAAGAATGCAGGAACTTACACATTCGCAGTAAGTTACCTTGGAGATGATGTCTACAATGGATCATTCATCGTTGCTAAGATTGTTGTAAGCAAACAAAAAGGAAGCTTAACCGTTCCTAACAAATCTTACAAAGCAAGTGCAACAAGCAAAACCTTAACTGCAACATTCAAAGCAGCAAGTGGAAAAGTAGTTGCTAATAAGAAGATTACCTTCACTGTAAACGGTAAATCTTACAGCGCTACCACTAACGCTAAAGGTGTTGCAACTGTTAAAGTAAGCTTAAACAAAAAAGGAACCTACAGTTTCACTGCTAAGTTTGCTGGAAACACAATGTATGATGCAATCACTAAAACAGCAAAATTAACAATAAGTTAAATTGAATAAAATTTTAGAAACAATTAAGGATAGTCTAAAAGACTATTCTTAATGATCTTTTTTTTTTTTAATCTGTTTAAAATTAGAATTTTTTGATTTTGATATTTTTAACTCTATTTTCCTAGCTATTTTTTATAAAATACTCTTTTTAATACAAAGATTTATATATTATGTTAACTAATAGTTTAATGTTGAAAGATTTTTCTAATCTTTATTCGTTTAGCAGGGTGGGGTAGTCTGGTGATCCCGCGGGGCTCATAACCCCGAGAGCCCTAGTTCAAATCTAGGCCCTGCTATTTTTTTATGCACCCTCAATATAACATTGTTATATTTTTTTATTCTATTTTTATTCTATTTTTATTTTTAATGCTTTTAGTGATATTAAAAAAAGATAATTTATTGTTGTTATAATTTTTGAAAAAAAAGAAATTAGTTAAGAGCAAATCACTCTCAACTAGTGAAAGAGTTTTGGTCAAGGTTTTTGAGGCGTAGCCTCAAAAAGCTTGGAGTTAAAGGGTGGTTATATGACAACCGTCACTTTCAACAATCATAGTATGTTCCTTTTGTGATACCCATGCACCTGTTCTTTCCTTAAGTGCAGCATATGGATATATCGCCATAGAGTCCCCCAATTGCTTAAGGCCTGAGTTCACTCTATGTTCGTTAAAGTTTTCTGTAAGCCAGCGTCCACTAAATGGCAAGTAACGATAATTCTTTTCAATATATGATAGCATTCTTTGAGTATTTTTCATCCTGAATGGTTTTGTCTGTAAAAATGAAAAGATATATGCATGAGGGCAGTCATTTACGATACCTTCACCATTAGTTGCGAAAGGTTCGATTGCTACAGCTTGTCCTTCTTCAAGAATTGTTGGGTCATTGTTGTCATAGTTAGGCACTGAAATACCTGCGTGCAAATTCCAATGTTCAAGGCTGTGACCTGTTAAGTTTCTTACAGGGTTAAGCCCATATTCTGAAATTGCCTCTTCAACAGCCCTTCCAACATCACATACTTTTACTCCAGCCCTTACAGTGCTGATTGCAGCTTCAAGTCCTGCTGCTGAAGCATCGATAATTCTTTGATTGAGTTCAAGTGTGTCTTCATCGAAGAGTTCTTCGAGATTGTCTCCTGGAACCATGATTGTAACTGCAGAGTCTGCAATGTATCCGTTCACTTCTGCTCCAAGGTCAAGCTTTACCAAATCTCCTGTAACCATCTTGTTGGTGTCTCCTGCAGGAGAGGTGTAATGTGCGGTGATCTCATTTATGGAAACGTTGCATGGAAATGCAATCCCTGCACCTGCCTTCACTATTTCACTTTCTACAAATTCTACAAGGTCTAGAATTGGCAAGCCGTTTTGAATCATTTTTGAAGCATCAGCTCTGACTTTTGATACAATTTTACCTGCTTCTTCATAAGATTTAATTTCATCAACCATATTATCACTTGGGTTTAATAGATATTTTATTTATTGATGTGCCATTAATGTTTCATTAATGTTTCATTAATGTTCAATTAAGCATTAGTTAATCATAAGTTATGGGTATATTTTTAAATTTTTAAAGATTTTCAAAGTTTTCCAATCATTTTTATAAAAATTTTTATATACTCTTAATTATATAATATACTTATTCTTATTTAAATATCTTTAATTTATATTTGAATAATGTTTAAGTTTTATGAATTATAATCATTGAATTATGATTTTTTATGGAGGTAAATCTATGGCTAGTGAAGTCATTCCAAGTCAAATTTTTATTCTTATCTTAGCGATTATTTTAGCTATCGTTGTTGTCATTGTAGTAATGCAATGGAAAAAAGTAAGTCAATCCAACAATACTTTAAAATTAATGGAAAAAGAAATTGAGCTTAAGAAAATTTCTATGGTTGAAAAGGATTTAGAAAACAAACGCATTATGGAAAATCCAATTCAATTGCCTAAAGAACAGCAAGAACAGCTTACTCAAATCAGAGATTCCACTTCTGAAGTCATGAATAATGTAGGCTATTTGCATAGTGAAATCAATGAACGTTTAGCACGTCTTGAAGCTCAAACAGAACTCAAAAAATTAGAAAAAATGCTTAAGGATATTGAAGCAAAAGAGAAAAAACTCAACAAATAGATGTTTTTCTCACATGAAACTTTTTCATATTTGATTCATGTTTAGCTATTGGCATAATGAATTTTTTATAATTTATTTATAATTATGAGGTTTTATTATGGATATTATTGAATTGATTGCTGTCATTATCTTAGTTGCTGCAATTGTATTTTTAGTATATTATTACATTCAAACAGCTAATGATGGCAATATTAACATTAAGGAAGTTCTTAAATTTTCACCTAAAAAGGATAATGTAAGTTCTCTCGTAGATGAAGAGATTCAGGAAAAGAAATCCATGGGTGATAAGATCAAATATACTTTTAAGGATATCGATAAATCCTATGCAAATACTACCGATGCATTTTCTAAAAGATTAGATTCCTTCTTGGATGAAAGAAGTGAAGAGCTAATCGAAAATTGGTCTTTAGTAACCACTGAAGATTTATCCACTTTAGAAGAAAGATGTACCGCTGCTTGTGATAGCATTGACTCTTTAGAGAAAAGATTCAGTGAATTCACTAATGCAACTGATTCCAAAATCGAAGATCTTGATAAACGTCTCAAGGCTTTAGAAGAAGCAGAAAAAGAATTGGAAGATGCAAAGGAAGTTGTTGAAGAAGTTGCAGAAGAATAATTATTTTATTCTTTTCTTTTTTTATTTTTTTATTAAATTTTTTATCTATTGTAGATTTTTTATATGCTTTTTTTATTAAAATTGATGATTTTTTTATGGTACGATTTTTATTTTTTTTAAGATTTTTTTATTTTCTTTTTTTATTAAGTTTCATTATTTTTTCTTGGCATGATTTTGATTTTTTTATTTTCTTTTTTAAATTATTTGATTGGATCACATTACAACCATTTTTTATTTTTTTTATATGGGGGTTCACTATTTTTTAAATTTTTACTACCAATTCCCCTATTTTTATTACTCTATTTATAACTAAACCTATACCTTTATAAATATAAAGAATTATATATTAATAATGTATCAAGTTTGATTTAGATTTATTAAAGATAATTTAAGTTTACTTGAATTTTTTCTCAAAATTACTTTAATAAAATTATTTGAACTTTAGAAAATTTGATAGAAACTAATGTAGAAAAAAATGAAAAAATTGCTGGAGGTGGGATGATGAATAAAAGAATAATGAGATTTAGTGTATTGCTTGTTCTTATCTTCCTTTTAATAGGATTAAATGTAGTTAGTGCTGCTGATTCAAGTGCCGATTCATTAAATTTAACAGATAATCTGGAATCTACTACTATCAATTCAGTTGATACAGTCGAATCTATTTCTGTTGATGATTCAAGTGCTGATTTGGAATCTGTTTCTAACGAAGAGACAGAAACTATTATGGAAGAAGAAACTTTTGAAACTATTGATTCAAACGAAGCTAATACTAAATCTAAACTTGGCGCTGATGATAAAACAGTTCATACTGTTACTGCAGCAAATTATTCTAAATATTTTGATTCTAAGGGTAATTTAATTAATTCATTGGTAAAAGCTAATGATACAATTAATTTATCTGGTAATTTTTCTAATAAAAATTTCATTATTACTATTCCTTTAACTGTAACAAGTACTGAAAGCAACGCATTCTTGAAGAATTCTCACGTATTTTTCTATAATGTTACAAATAAGGACTTTAAATATGATGCAATTGTATCAAATTTGAATATTGAATCTGGATCCATCAACACTTCTGCTATCTGGTTAAACAATTCAAACCATGTAAAAGTTTTCAACAATACAATTTTTACATATGGTTCCAACAATATGCCTATCACATTAGATAATGGAACCTGCGATTGTCTTGTTTACAATAATAGCCTTAGGACCATTGTACCTATAAATGAAACTGAATTCATTTCAAATGGTCAAGCTGAAAATTCTACTGAAAACAACAGTTGGCAACATTCAGGAATTAGTTTTAGGGATTCATTTAGGAATTCCATTCTGGATAATGAGATTGTTGTAGAGAATTCCTATGGAATATACCTTTGTTTCGGTAAGAATTATGCTGCAGACGGTGGTTTATCCAATCATAATATTATAAGAAACAATACTATACGGGCTACCTCTCTAACACCAACTTTTTGGTCTGGAGGTGTCTATATAACTGGTTCTTATAATATAATTGAAAATAATACAATTATCGGCTTATATAGGGGAGTTATTTCAGAAGGAAACCCAAATAACACCATTGTAGGAAATGTTATTTATAATATTACAGGTATTGATGATAACAATGGTAAAGGTGGGGCTTATGCGATAGTATCTTCTAAAGGTTGTTTAATTGCTAATAACACCATTATCAATACCGATGTTTTCGGTGCAGCCATTTTGGTAGCTGAAGATTGTACTGTTTATGGAAACATGATTCAAATAGTATCAAATGGTAGCGGTATTGAAATAGGCAGTAAAAATGGAAACAACTCAAAGGTTTATAATAATACTGTAGATTTCATTTCAGGAAATGGTATTTTTATTAATGGTGAACCTTATAATGTAGAAATCTATTCCAATATACTTAATTCATTGTCTTATATTGGGGCTCCTGAAGGTTCTAGTGTAGGGTTAGGTATTAATGCCAGATATCAATCTAGGTTTAAAAGACCATATAATGTCTCTATATTTGACAATGTCATTTACACCCAAAACAATTTTGCAATAAATATTGCTCAATTGTCTACTGAATCTTATTTATGTGAAAATAATGATGTAGGGGGTAAAGGCATTATCTATCCAATGTCTGTTATTTATATTCCAACTTTTGGTAACGGCAGTGTTTATGAAGTAAATGAAAAGAATTATGATCAATTCTTCACTTCAGATGGACTTACTGATATAGTTTTAGATGGAGATTTTTTAATCTTCACTGGTAATTTCACCCCTAAACATAAATTGACATTAGATAAGTCTGTTAGTATCATTTCTAAAAATGCAAAGTTATATAATACTACCATTTTTGTAAATGCACCAAATTGTGTTGTGGAAAATTTCACTATAATCAACAATGGTTCTACTGAAGATAATTGCAATCTTTGGGGAATATATGTATTTGAAACAGACAATGCTACATTGATGGGCAATAATATTACTGTTTGGGATATGAATACCTCTTATGGAATTTATCTTTGTGACTCAATGAACAACACTGTAAGAAATAATAGAATCAGTTGTAATGGAACTAATTTGGTATTCGGTTTGCTTAATTATGAGGTTTATAATACTTTCTATAGAAATAACAAGATTAATGCAACAGGTACTGCTGAATTATACCCTTACTACGATACCATTTGTATAGATGGTGTCCATAGTATCGGAGAGCTTTCAAAAACATATGGGGTAATTTTTGATTTTTCATCCGACAATCGATTTATTCACAATAGAATCGAAGTCAGATCCAACATCAAAAAATATCAGGAAGCTTATAATCCTTCTGTAAATATCTTAATAGGTCTTTATATTTATTATTCATCTCATAGAAACCAAATTATCGATAATAAGATTATTTTAAGAGGACATGATCCTTTCCTTTATGGTATGGGTATTTCTGGAGACGATACCAGTAAGTCTGTAACCCAAGCTTGGAATAATACCCTTTCTAATAATACAATTGACATTAAGGCAGATTATTTTGCTACAGGTATTATCCTTAGGCATAATTCCATGAATACTCAAGTCAGCAAGAATGTATTGAAACTCAATTCATTGAATTACACTTATGGTCTTACTTTGGAGATATCCGGTGGAGCAAAAGTTATTGAAAATACATTCAAGCTCATAGGAAGAGCAGGTATCTATGCTACTGAACTTTATTCCAGCTGGTCAAATACCATTAGCAAAAATAAATATTATGTAAATGGTAGTTTCAGCGAAGTAGGTCTTTATGGTTCTTCTGGAAACAAAATTACCAAAAATGATTTTTATATCTTGAGCAGTAAGAAATATCCTCCTTGTGCAGGAAATCAGCATCCTGATTCTGTAACATTGATACCTACTGGTATTCTATTGGAGGAAGGTTCTAATGGAAATATTATTTCAAATAACAGAATCCGTACAAATGGAAATGCAGCAATCACTGTTAGAGGTTCTTATGGAAATACAATATCTAATAATAAATTATATTCTAAAAATGGTGGAGGAAATGCTGCAGTGGATGATGATACAGGCATGAATAATATCTTTGGCAACACCGGATCTAAATTTAAAGATCCATTTGAAAGAGCCAATGGAAATTCTGGAGGCAATGTTAAAGGTGGGGACAATCCTAATAAAGGCAGTTCTTCCCGTTCAGGCAGTGATGATTCAAGTGGTGCAAGTTCCTTTGGTGATGCAGTTTTCAATTTCTTAGCAAATGCATTATCATCTGCTAGTGATGGTGCTGGAGATGCAGGATCTGGATTATTAGGTGAAGGTGAAGATTTACTAGCTAGTGAGTTAGAAGAGGTAGCATCCAAATCTATTTCAAATGGCATGTATGTTCCTATAGTGGCGTTAATGCTTGTATTGGTGTTCTGTTTCAGTTTCTTGAATTCCAAAGATGAAGAGGAGGAATAGATTCAAATTTTATCTTTATTTTTTTATTGGAAAAATTAAAATTTACTATTAAAATTTACTATTAAGAAAATTAAAAAAATGTTAAAATGACTTAAAAATTAACTATTTAAAATTATTTAAATTGAGGGTAATGCTTTTGGAAATGAGGTGGCGAACTATGAATTCTAATAAAATTATTCCAATATTAGGATTATTGATTTTATTGATATTGGCTATTGGATCTGTAAGTGCAGCTGAAGCTGACATAGATTCTAACACTATAGGGGAAGGGATAGCTGATATGGATTTAACAGATGAAGAACAGTCTGTTAGTGCTATTGATGATTCTAATATTGTTGATGATGAGCCCAACAGTATTGATTCTTTGAATGAAGATACTATTTTATCAGCTGATTTGAATGAAAATATTGATGGTGTTTCAAATCTTGATGATGCTGTTGGTGAGGATGTTGATGGAAACTCTGTAGATGTGAAAAATAATTTGAAATCATCAAAACTTGCATCTACTTATAAATTTAAAAATGGCAATTATTCCACTTACTTTAATGCAAGTGGCAATATAATATCTGGAAAATTAAAATTAGGAGATGTATTGGACTTTTCTGGTTCATTCACTGGAAAAACTTTTATAATTAATATTCCTTTAACTCTCACTTCTACTGATGGAACTGCAAAATTCACTAATTGTGCTTTTAAATTTATTAATGGGGCTGATGGTTCATTAATTTCTAATTTAGATGCAAAACAGATTAAAAATCAAAATTCTCCGATTTTTGCAGCTTCCAATGTAGCAAATTTAACTTTTGTTAATAATGTTGTTTTCTCTAATCAAACCAAGTCTTTCCCTATGTCATTTTCAAATGTAACTGGAATAAATGTTTTCAATAACACTGTTAGAGTAAACGCTTTAGCGGAAGGATCTCAACCTTCTGTAATGGTTTTCTTTGGTGGTTCTGCATGTAATATCTCTGGAAATACAGTTATCACAAACGATTCCAATGGAATCTATTTCTCTGCTTTTGGCGCAGGTGGTGAAGCTGGTGAGAATTCTGAAGGTAGCATGTATGCAAATTACATTATAAATAATACTGTTTATTCTGTCAGAACTTTACCTTCTTCCTTTTCCTATGGTATACAAGTGATGGGAACAAATAATTTTGTTATCAATAACACTGTTCATGATATATATAGAGGAATATCATGTGACGCTTCTGGAAATCAAATTATCGGAAATACAATATATAATATTCATGGAGCATATTTAAGTTCAGCTACTGCTGAAGAAGGTGGAGATTGCCCTATAATTGCAGGAAAAAATTGTTTAGTAAAAGATAATCTTATTTATGACTGTAATTTAAAAAATACTGCCGCAGCAATCAGTGTTGGTGGAAATTCCTCTGTCACTGGAAACACTGTTAGGAATGTCACCGGAATGGGTGTAACTTTCACTGGAAATGACACAGATTTCATTAATAATGCTTTAAATGTCACTGCTTATGGGGTACAGATTTGGGGAGATTATTCAGGTCTTCTAATAGAGGGCAATATTGTCGATTCCAATAGTTCAACTGCAGTATTAATTAAAAGAGGGGGAAGATTTAATTTCCCACATGATATTATCATTCAAAATAATACATTTTACACAACAGCAGATACTGCTATGGATATAGATAGCATTTGTACAAACATCATTCGTAGTAATAATATTATCATTGGAAGTTCAGGCATTCCAGAAACTGATGACAATACCACTCACTATGTAACTGAAGCTAACTTCTACAAGTACTTTGATATTACAGGTACTTTAAGCAACAGAGTTAATGAAAATGATACCTTAATATTTTTAGGCCCTATCTCAAGCAAAGGAAAGTTAATCATAAATAATGTTGTTACCATTACCGGTCAAAATGCAGTATTTAATGATACTACATTCATAATAAATGAAGATGATGTATTAATTGAAAATATAACCATCACTAATCCAAATTTAAATGATATGGATCGCTTATGGGGTATTCAAGTAAATGGATCAAATAATGTAACCGTTCAAAACTGTAACATTTCCATTTATGATTCATTCTCTGCATTTGGAGTTTATATCCTTGACTCATCCAACTGTAAAGTAATCAACAACATATTGGATGTAAAAGGTAATTACTTCACTTCAGCAATCCTTGCATTCAATTCCACTAATCTCTTAATAACTGGAAATTCAATTAATGCAGTTGGCTGTGGGGAAGTTTATCTTGTCAATAATAGAAGTTGTTTAGATGGCTATCTTAATTATTATTCGGATGTTTGTCCTGATGGAACCGTAGTCTGTCCTGATGGCTATACAATTTCTCCGGATGGATCCATTACTTGTCCTGATGGTTCCATAATTGGTTCTGAAGATTATATGGTCTGTGTGGATGGTTCTATTGTTTGTACTGATGGTTCTATCATTTGCCCAGATGGTTCTGTAATTCATTATGATGAGTCTAATGTCTGTCCTGATGGTTCTGTTTGTGTAGATGGAATTACATATTGTCTTGATGGCAGTGTGATTTGTGCGGATGGAACTGTTATCTGTCCGGATGGCAGTGTGATTTGTGCGGATGGGACTATAGTTTGTCCTGATGGTTCTGTTGTCTGTCCTGATGGAACCGTTTATGGTCCTGGAGAATATGAAAGACTTGAAGATGGTTCAATTAAATGTCTAGATGGCACAGTAATTTGTCCTGACGGTACTATCATTTGTGCCGATGGAACTACCATTTGCCCTGATGGCTCTGGATCTACCGGTATTTTAGATGGAGTTATTCCTGGTTCCCATATGGTTTCTGGAGTTTATAGGACTTATGGATTCTTGATGATTCACTCTTCCAATGTTGTATTTACAGGCAATAATGTTACTGTAAGCTCTGCTCTTGGTGATGATTATGATTTAAGCGAATCATATAATACAATTGCAGGAGTATTCGTGCATTATGGTGGATTTAACAATACTATTTCAAACAATTCAATTGTTTTATCTTCAAATGATCCTATTATGTATGGTATTGGTATTATAGGGGCGCCAATAAATAGTACAGCTATCGGATCTGTAAATAACTCATTTACTCATAATAACATTTCTATTAATGGTTCTTACCTTACTGTAGGTCTTTTATTAGGCAATAAAGCTATTGACTCCGATATTGAGTATAACACTTTTGATATAATATCTGGTAGGCCAAGTCCTAATATAGTAAATTATAATGTTAGTGCAAATAATATAATTGAGAATAATATATTCCACAGCATTTTAGGCACTAAATTCCATTTTGAAAATATTACTGTTACAATTAAGGAAGCTAAAGAAGGAACAA
>NZ_JAZNIB010000086.1:0-2130 GCF_045577275.1 Methanobrevibacter sp. | reverse complement strand
GGCTTGATTATCTTTCCATCAACTTCCACTTCCTGACCGTTGTGGAGCTTTCCAAATGCCGGACCTACTGGAACTCCGAGTTCAATAGCCTTTTCCCTAAGGAAACGTGGCTTTTTCTTTTCGTAGATGGAGTAGGCAAGGTTTTCGATATTATGTTCTGCAATTATTGATTTGATGATATATTCATCAGTTTCAACAACTACTCCTTCATCGATTTCATGAATATTGATATTGAAGTTTATTTGGAAATAGCCATAGTTGGATATTGTATAGATTATCTTTCCTAATCCTTTTGGCCCATAAATATCCAAATCTTCCTCTCTTCCTCTAAAGCCCATAGACTGGATAAGCCCAGCCAAACCTAAAATATGGTCTCCATGAAAATGGGTGATGAATATCTTATCTATTTTCATAGGGCTTATTTTGGCATAAGTCAATTGCCTTTGTGTTCCTTCTCCACAATCAAAGAGAATTGTATCCTTAAAGTATTTTAAAATAATTCCCGCATGATTCCTATATTTTGAAGGTACGGCAGATGAGGTTCCTAAAAATGTTATTTCCATAAAATCACTTAATATCTTAAATAGTTAATAAATTAGTTTTAAATTTATTTTCTAACTTATTTTTTAGTTTATTTTCTAAAAAATGTTATAAACTTCATATTTATATTATTATTTTGTTAATTTAAATATATAAAATATATTAATGCTGTAAAACAAATATTATTTTAATTAGAAAGAATGCTTTGGTGTAAGAATGGATGAAATTATAAGATATATGCTTAGGGAAGATGAAGGGTTTGGAGACATCACTTCAAATGCCTTAATTCCAGAAAATAAAATATTTTATGCTAAATTGATTTCTAAAGATGATGGAATCCTTGCAGGAATTGAAACCATAAAGGAAATGTTTTTAGAATATGGCATTGAAATCATTTCCTCTAAAAATGAAGGGGATGAAATTGCCAAAGGAGATATCCTTTTGGAACTTGAAGGAAATGCTCGTAAAATCCTCCTTTTAGAGCGTACTGCACTTAATTTGCTTATGAGAATGTCTGGTGTAGCTACCATTACCAACAGAATAGTCAAAAAGGTGCATGAAGTGAATCCTAAAATAAGGGTTGCTGGAACTCGTAAGACTGCTCCTGCACTTCAAAAGTATGACAAGTTAGCTATTGCTATTGGTGGTGGAGACCCTCATAGGTCTGCCTTGGATGATATGATCTTAATCAAGGATAATCATATTGCTGTTGTAGGGTCTGTAAAGGAAGCTCTCAGATTAGCTAAAGAGAACAACAGCTTTTCCAAAAAGATTGAGATTGAAGTCGAATCAACTGAAGATGCAATCATTGCATGTGAAAATGGTGCTGATATTGTAATGTTTGACAATATGTCTCCAGAAGAGGCTCAAAGCACATTGGATGCATTGGAAGATAAAGATTTGAGAAAAGATGTGTTGATTGAGATTTCTGGTGGAATCACTGAAGACAATATTTTGAATTATGCTCCATTGGATGTGGATATAATCTCATTAGGATCCATAACCCATCAGGCTAGCAGCTTAAACTTCAGTTTGGATATGGATTAGCTATTATTATTTAGATAGTTTATTTTTTTTATTATTTTTTTAAATTTCTGTTTTATTGAATAAAAACATTTTCGGCTTGTGGGCTTATGGATAATTTTATATGCCTTATTGCTTAATGTAAATATAACTTTTAATATGAGGTGAAATCATGGCAAATCTTGAAAAGAATATAGAAGAAAAACTCACTGAAGTATTTAAAGGCGAATTTGAAAAGGAAGACTTTGAATTGAATTATCTTATAACTGATGATGTAATCACTTTCTTCTTCCCAATAGCAGAAGGAAAAGAGCTTTCACTCGATTCCATTGAAAAGATTTCAAGCATAATCGATGGAAGATTCGAAGGTTCCAATATTGTAAACCAAGAATACAGGTATGCTTTCAATCTTGATCCTTGTGCTGACTAAATAATTGGTTTTTAAAATAAAATTTTAATTTTAACTTTAATTTATTTTTTATTCATTATTTTTTCATTATTTTTATTAATTATTTTAATTTATTATTTTTATTTTCAAAAAATTTTTTACCACTTTTTCACTAATTG
>NZ_JAZNIB010000085.1:0-1994 GCF_045577275.1 Methanobrevibacter sp. | reverse complement strand
TGACCCTCAACTTGATGATTCCAATATAAGGAATACATATAACATAGGTGAAAATGACACAGTTCTATTCTTTATGGGTTGGATCTATGAATTTGCAGGTATGAAGGAGCTTGCAATTGAACTTGGGAAAAACAAGGAAAAATATCCTAATATGAAGATTCTCATTGTAGGTGATGGTGATGCCTATGACAAGATGGTTCAGATAAAGGAAGAATACGATCTTGGTGACCAATTGATACTTACAGGAAAGCAGCCATATGAATTGATTCCTGAATTTTTGGCAGCTGCTGATTTCTGTCTTCTTCCAGCTTATATCGATGAAGAGATTATGCAGGATATCGTTCCAATTAAGCTTTATGAGTATTTGGCTATGGAAAAGGTGGTTATAGCTACTGAACTTCCAGGAATTTCCAAGGAATTTGGCTATGGAAATGGAATTGAGTATGTCCAAAAAGCGGAGGAAGTTTTAGAGACTGCTCAAAGGATTCTTGATGAAGGAAAATATGAAGAGATTTCCAAAAAAGGAAGGGAGTATGTCAAGTCAAATGACTGGGAAGCGATCACTGATAAGTTTGAAAAGGCTTTGAATGACTTGATTGAATAATAGTTTTAAGATATAAGAACAAGTAGAAATCTTTATAACTCATTAAGTTCAATTAAGATTTACACATCAATTTTTTAACTTTTTGAAGTGATGTTAAATTATTTTAAAAATTTTTGTTTTAATGAAAAGTTCTAATTGGTGATATTATGGCGAGAAAAACTTTCAATGAAAAACTAAACGATTCTAAAGACATGCCTAAAATTATAAAAGTTACAGATGAGAAATCCATTGAACGTTATGGTGGAGAGGATATGCTGATTGCTCCTCCATTGGAGTACAATGAAATCATGGCTAAGATTCCTAAGGGAAAACTGATTACTACCGGTCAAATTAGAGAATTTTTAGCAATGAAACATGGTGCTGAATTTACATGTCCGTTGACTGCAGGTATTTTCATTTCTTTAGCTGCTCAAGCAAGTGAGGAAAGAGAGGATAATAAGATACCATTTTGGAGAACTCTTAAAAAGGATGGGGAATTGAATCCGAAATATCCTGGAGGAGTTGAATATCAAAAGGAAATGCTTGAAAATGAGGGCCATAGTTTCATTACAAAAGGAAGAAAGAATATAAGATATTTTGTTGAAGATTATGAAGATAAATTATTTGAGTTAGAATAACTTTTTAGTTATTTTAACTAATTTTTATATTTGTGCTGGATAATAATTTTTTTATTTTTTTAACTATTTTTCACCACTAATAATTGGAGATTGTTTATGCCAGAATTAACATTTAGAAATGCAGAAGAGAAGGATGTTCCTTTGATTTTGGAATTTATTAGGAAATTAGCAGATTATGAACATAGATTGGATGAAGTTATAGCTACTGAAGAAGCCTTGAAATATTGGATTTTTGATAAGAATCAGGCTGAAGTCATTTTTGCTCTTGAAGATGGAAAGGAAATAGGATTTGCATTCTTCTTCTTAAGCTTTTCAACCTACATTGCTAATGTTAATATGCATCTTGAAGACCTTTTCATTGATCCTGAATATCGTGGAAAAGGCTATGGAAAGGCATTGTTAAGGGAACTTGCCAAGATTGTAAAGGAAAGAGGTTATGGCAGGTTTGAATGGACTTGTCTTGAATGGAATGAGCCAAGCAAGGAATTCTATAAGTCTATTGGGGCAGAAGAGAAGGATTGGGATGTTTTCCATTTTACAGGAAAATCCTTGGATGATTTTGTCAATGAAGATTAATTATTTTTTCCTTCTTTTTTTAAAATTTTAAAAAAGTGTTTTATTTTTTTTAATTTTTTTTTAATTTTTTTTTAATTTTTTTTTAATTTTTTTTAATTTTTATAATTTTAAATAATTAGTTTTTTTTTAAATTTTTTCTAATATTCATTTTTTCTGATTTCATTCAATTTATGATTTGTATCTTGTTCAATTATTTG
>NZ_JAZNIB010000084.1:0-6314 GCF_045577275.1 Methanobrevibacter sp. | reverse complement strand
ATATTGTTTTATTTTTTATTTAAAGTTTTCTATGGGCTTTATTTTGTTTATAAATAGTTATATATAGTTAATTTTATAAAATAAGTCTAATTTTAATATAAAATTGAAAAATTAAAATCATTTAATAATTTTTATAAAAATAGGAGTTTTGTTTTTTTTTTAAAAAATTAAAAATAAAAAAAGGAGGATTTATAAATCCTCAAAACTACAATCATCACCGAACCATAGTTCATTATATTTATCGAAATCTTTTTTTGCAAGATCCATTTCCCCAATTCTCTTATAGTGCTTTGCACGCTCTATATAGGTGAATGGGAATTCAGGTATCTTTTCTTCTAATATGTGGAATATATTAAGAGCTCTTTCTGATTGGCCTGATTTGGACAATACATCGGTTATCTTGAAAATATAGTCTCCCTTATAATCTTCAGGACTGCTTCCAGCATAGATGCATTTCCATCCCTCTTTTATATCTCCCAAATCAAAGAATATTGCTGCCAATACACGGTATATGTCTTCATTTCCATAATTTTTCAATATTGTGTTTGCATATTCGATTGCCTGAATATACTCTTTTCTAAAGTAATTGGTTTCAACCATTAAAAACAGCAATGTATAATTCAAAGGTTCCATTTCAAGCCCTTCACGTAAATATTTATAGGCTTTGTTGAATTCATATAGGTCGAAGTAATTTTTAGCTATTGTTGCCTTCTTTCCCATTTCGCCTTTGAGCTTATCGGAATAAATAAGATATTTTAAAGAATTATATGGTTGTTTCAAGTGGAAATAAGACATTCCAATTATGCTATTGAAGAGCTCATCCTCCAAAGCGCTGTTGAATATGCCGTCAGCTTTCCCCTCTTCGAATGTTTCAATCAGTTCCTTGTATTTTTTCATGTCATATAATTTGATTATTTCTAATGATTTCAGCTCCGGATTCAGATTGGCAAGTTCTCCAAAATAGAATGCCGATCTTTCTCCATCATCAAGAATATCGTATAATTCAGTCATAAGATAGAGTGCATTAGTGTTTTCTGGATTCAATTCCAGTGCCATGTCCCCATATTCGATTGCCTGATCATATTCTGCCAGTTCCTTATGGATTCTTAGGTGGGATAACAAGTAATCCTCTTCATTTTCAATATTTTTCATGCATTCAAAAGCCTTTTCTCTCTCATTCATTTTGATATAGGCAAGTGATATCATTTGGTAAATTGTGTCATTGTCCTCTCCATCATCTAAACATTCATTATATATTTGGATTGATTTGTCGTATTCCTTCTTATTATAGTATGAAGAGGCGAGATTTTCTCTGTATTCTATAAGCGTTGGGTCTATTTTAAGTATTTCTTCGCATACTTCTATTGATTTGTCTATGTCAAATTCGCATTCTAGGGAGTGGTAATCTTCCATAAGTCTATCAAGTTTGCTTACCATAGTTTCACCTATTATATATTAATAAATAAAATAAAAAAAATTAAATAAAAATATAAAATTATAAAATTATAAATTAAAAATTTATAATTTTTAATTTCTTAAATTACCATGTTTATTGCATTGGTCATATATAAAGGTTTTTCATTTTGGTAAAATTTAAATTTTTAAAAAACATAGTATAATTAAAAATAACTTGGGGATTATCATGTCAAATTTCAAATTTAAAATCAAGAATGTAGGTTCTATACAAGATGCTGATATGGATATAGGAAAAATCAATGTGATTGGAGGAAAGAACTGTACAGGCAAATCTACTACAAGCAATCTATTGTACTGTTTCTTAAGGGCAATTTCAACTAGAAATGACTCTACAATAGTTCATTTGCTTGAATCCGAATTTGATATAACTGGTCCTCAGGAAAACAATGATTATGCATGCGTCTATGGAGAAGATTTCGAATATTCAATCGACTTCAAGAATTTTAAGTTTGAAAAAAAGGGACTTTATGATTTAAATAAGGTATTTTATTTTGATTCCTTTTCATTGTTTGACAATAAGGTTGGAGGAACCTATTTCCTTGAACATGTAAAGAGCCTGGAGGATGCATTGGAGATAAAAGGCTCTTCTGATAGGGATGATTTGGAAGTTGAAAAGCTCATTAAGGAGATTCTTGGAGGAGAAATAAGGAAAGAAAATGGTGAATTGTTCTTTGTCAGGGAAAATGGATTTAAGAGCCATATGAAGAACACTTCTTCAGGAGTAAAGCAGGTAGCAATCATTCAAACCCTACTTAACAATAATGAGATTGAACCTAATTCATTCCTTATTATGGATGAACCAGAGGTTAATCTTCACCCAGAATGGCAGATCAAGTTTGCCAAGATTCTTGTTTTGCTTGTTAAGGAACTTGATTTAAGCATTTATATAGCTTCTCATAGTCCTTTCTTCATTGAAGCCATTGAACTCTACTCACAATATTATGACTTGATTGATGATAGTTACTTTTACCTTACTCAAAAGGCTGAAGGATATCAGTATGATATTGTCTCTGTAGATTCCAATAATCTGGAGGAGATCTATAGAAACCTCGGCCAGCCTTATGATATCCTTGATGGTATAAAGATGGATTTGATGTTTAAGAAATTAGATGGTGATTAAAATGGATGATATTGAAAAGTTTGATAAGTTCTTGTCTTCCTATGTTGACTTCTATCAACCTGTTTCAGAGATATCAATGCCATGTGCATATCACGATAGGGAATGTCCTTCAATTAAACAAAAGGAATGCACAAGCAAAAGCAAGGTTCCGTTGGTAGATAGTGATTTCATGATGTATTCCTTTGATGATATTATAAGACATGTTAAAACTATTGATATTTGTAATCTGCCATCTACAGTAGACGGTCTTTATTTGGATAAAAAGAGAAAAATTCTATATTTCATAGAGTTTAAAGGTGTGCAGATTGATAAGTCCAGCAAACGTAGTGAGCTTCAGCAGATACTGTATCATATGAATAAGGACTATAAGTGTTCTGAGAAGTATTATGAAAGGTTGAAAAGAGTTTATAACATGTTTGCTGATGAGGTTTCATATAAGTTGAGGTTGAAGCCATTTGAATCTCTTAATTTAGCTATTCCTAAGGTGTATGAGGATTATTGCAATGAGAATGGTGTTACCGATAGGTTGGATATAAATGATTTTCTGTTTAATATAAGGAAAGTCTATATAGTTGTAGCTATTTGCGATAAGATTAATCCTACTGCTGATAGGGTTGGCTCTTATAGGTTCTTGTTGAGGAAGCCTTTTGATAGATTGAGAGATCTTGGATTGTTTGATATGGTTGAGATAATGGATCATAATGAGTTTAAGTTGTTTTTGGAAAGGATTTGATTGTAAGTCTTGTTCTTCAATTGTATTAATTTTTCTATTTTTAAAAAAAGTAGTTAGGGGAATTAAAATTCCCTAATGCATGAATCAAGGTAGTTTTCAATGTCTTCTTCAGACATTTCTTTCCAATTTTCCCTGATTCCTCTTTTAAGAGTGTTCAAGTATTCCTCGCAAGGTTCGTTGTATGGCCTCAATTCATCGTTGGTAATTGTCACCATTTCGAATCCGTCCATTTCTCCAAGGTTTCTGATATTTTCATACCAGTAGCCTGTTCCATTTGGGAAGCGTCCGCAGTTTTCTTCTGCAGCCACATGTTCGAATTGCTCTCTTGTGATGAGGTATGCAACTCCCAATGCATGGCCTTCTTTAGTGGTATCCAAGAAGGATACTCCGCATCCGTTCCATGATCCGGAAGTGTTTCCGAAGTACATGTCGTATGGGAGGTCTATTGCCCTTTTTTCAAGTGGGCGAGTTGTGTCTTGGCAAGGCTCGTTATAGGAACCTCCATCCTCAAAGCATCCTCCTTCGATGTAGCAAAGGAATCTTTCTTCGAGCATGTTGCTTCCATAGGATACATACCAGATGTATTCCTTCCATGAATCTATTTTGTCAAGTCCTTCAGTTTCTCGAGCGTATTCATAGATGTAAGCCATTTCATTGCCTGTTGTAATTTCGCATTTGCGAATGTAAAGGCTTCCTTCTCCTTCAAGCATGTCTATTGAAGGCATGTCATTTTCAGGAACTTCGTAAAGTTCCCCAATGATTCTTGAATTTCCAGGTATAATTGCAGGATACCATCCTCCTACATTATACATGTCATATCCTTCAATGGCAGCTTTTCCAAGGCAGGTGCTGTTTTCAAGGAAATGGTGGTTGTCTTCTCCATTCATGAGTGTTCCATAAACGAACACTTTTCTAGTGTGGAAGTATTCGTTTATTTCAAGTATGTCTTCCTTGTAGTCTTCTCCCCATGTGCCTTTGAAAGCTTCCTGCTCTTCACGAGCATCAAATTCAACCATGATATTCAATATCATTTCTGTGAATTTTGAATTTAAGTCTGGGTGAAGATCAATGAATTCTCGAAGCCCACCTTTCATAAAGATGTTTAAAGCGTCGATTTGTCCTTGAAGGGATTCGTATCCATGGCCAGTTAAGTTTCTGCAGCAGCATCTTTCTAATCCGTGGATTAGTGGAGTTTCTATCTTTTGTCTTAATTCAGAATCTCCTGTTAAGTATGCTTTCATGAGAATGGATGAGCAGATGTAAGTTGGCTCATGGCAGAAGTCCACCCTTGCATCTGATGGGATTTCATAGGTGGAAAATAGTTTAAAGCTGCCATCTGAGTCTTGGAAATCTAATATGGTGTTTAGATTTTCCATCCATTCAGAGTTTTTAGAATCAGCTTTTTCTTCAAGGAAGTCCTTGAGTGCTGATTTCATTTCGTAAAGTTCGTCAAAGTTAGGTTCGTTTAATCTAGTTAATTTTAAAGTGGTCATGTTATCATCTCCGTGATTTTTTTTGTATAAAGAAAGCTTTGGTGTAATTTTTTAAAGCTGGTTACAAGAAATGGTGTTACTCTTGTAACATTATTTATATCTTTTTCATAGTATATATACTTTTCGGTTTTCAGTGAAAAAACTATATAAATCAAGAGAAATAATAAGAAATTAAGTGGTGATAATATGGGTGATTATGTAGAAAATAATTGGTTAAAAAAGCCAAGAGATATT
Source organism: Methanobrevibacter sp. (assembly GCF_045577275.1). Classification (GTDB taxonomy): domain Archaea; phylum Methanobacteriota; class Methanobacteria; order Methanobacteriales; family Methanobacteriaceae; genus Methanobrevibacter. The sequence continues at coordinate 1,258 of NZ_JAZNIB010000084.1, read as the reverse complement.
AATTTGCCTTTCTTTGCTTATGGAATATTTAAACCAGGACAGATAGCTTATTCTAAGATAAAAGATTATGTTGAGGATAAAAGTGAGACTGAGATAAGTTATCCTATGAAACATAGGGATGGAGTTCCTATATTGATTCCTAAAGAGGATGAATGGGCAAGAACCTGCGGTTATGTATTCAATTTTAATGATAATAGTGAAGCTTATGAAGAAATATGTCACACAATTTCTAAAAATCTATACCGATGGGGAACTATAGATATCGGACAAGATAAAGTAAATGTTTTATTTGGATTGAAACCAAAGAATGGGAGCAATGAAATTGAAGATCCAAGTGATAGGGAGAATTATGATGGAAAGAATGATCCTCTATTTAAGGAAGGAATTCAATTGATTAAGCATAATCTGGAAACAGAAGATTTTAATTGGGAAACCGGATTTTTCAGTTTGCAAATGAATTATATGCTGTTGTGGTCAGCTATTGATAGGTATTGTAAGTTAAGGTATAATATGCCAAGTGAACATCAAAATCGTGAAGAGCTGTCAAAAGAGGATGTATTCAAAGAGGCATTGAAGAAATATGCTGATGGTAGTAAATATAGGGTAATATATACTACAGATGATTTAAGCAGTAAGAAATTTGATTTAGAAAATCCTAAGTATTGTCTTAATTATTTTTATACTCTTAGATGTAATATTGTGCATAGGGGAAAAACTAGTTTTAGAGATGTTGAAATGCTTGAACAGGCAACAAGGGATTTGTTGAATATATTTGAGTACATACTTAAAGATACTTTTTATGAAAATTATATTGACAAAACATAAATACTTAAATGATTTTTTCATGTGTCCTAATTTCTATAGAAATTAGCCTTTATTTCATTCAATTTTTCCTTGATCAATATATCTTTTATAGAGTCTATATCTTCTCTTGTTGATAATTCACCATTTGAAATTAATCTTCTTAGTTCTTCTCTAACTGGTTCATTGACACTAGAACCTTCCGCTAATATGCGTAAATCTTTTACATAACAGTATAAATCTATCTTTTTTATTTCCAATGCTTCATCTTCACTTATTTCATTATTATAAGTACCTTCAGCTATTTGTTTTTCTATACTGTTTTCTATTTCATAAAATGTTTTCCAATTTAGAATTTCATTGTTCCTAATTCTTTTTCTTATATCTGAGTATCCACTTACTCCTAAAAATTCAATATACCTATCAGCATTATTTTCAAGATATGTTAAAAATTCCT
>NZ_JAZNIB010000083.1:0-1662 GCF_045577275.1 Methanobrevibacter sp. | reverse complement strand
TTAAAAAAATTATAAAAAATTTAAAAAAATGCAAAATTTTTACAATAAATGAAAAAATATTAAAAAAGTATTGGAATAATATTGAAATGGTACTGAAAAAAATATTGATAATAATAAAAAAATATTGAAAATAATATAATTATATTATATATATTATATTTTTATTATGTTTTTATTTTTGAAAAATGTGAAAAATAAAAAATTTAAAAATTAAAAAGCCCTTTTCATTCCAAAGAAGTTAATGGCTTGAATAAGATCAATGAATGAACCAAGCTCATGTTCAATTACATCTTCCTCACTCATACCGCTGCTTAACTCACCATCAACACTTAAAGTGTCAGGACCATATCCTACAAGACGGCTTTTTCCATCCTGACTAAGTATTCTTTCTGCATCCAATTGATGAATGAAAGCCCTTCCAGGAAGAATTACTGCATCCTTTATCTCATCCAAATCCAAGACTTCAAGGTCTTGCTTTGTCATCAAGCAAGCAATGTCCTTCTTGGTGGCTACAACATTGACATTATCAGGAGCTATTTTATCAAAAATCTTCTTCAAGAATGGAGCTGCAATTTTAGAGGTTAAAAGTGTAGCTTCACCAGTGACTTGAGGCAATATTCCTAAAAATTCCTCATATTCATCCTTAGCTAAAATAAATGGTGCGCCAATTGTCGGATCTGATAACGGAGTTCCAGTCACCCTAAGATTGTATTCACTGTTTATTTGTTTTACAAGCTCTTCAAATTCAAGAGGCTCATGAGGAACGATACCTTCAACAACAGGTTCATTGCCTAAAATCAAACCTTGATCATAACTGTTTGCAAAACGCATCATCATCAATGCCTTTGCTCCCCATTCCTCCAATTTCTCACAGGTGTTCTGTAGCACTGCACCATCATTGACACCAGGAATGATTACAGCTGCAGCATGCAAATCTGCACCTTCAGCAAAAAGTTGAGCAGCTTTAAGAGATTCTTCTGGACTTGGATCCAACATCCACTCCTTTCTGAGTTTTGGGTCTGCTGCAAAAATAGTGTAAGTTACCTCATTCACACCTTGATTTAGGAATTGAGTAGCTATATCTCCATCATCAATCCCCTTTCCACTTGTATAACCTAAGTGAATTGGCAATTGCATTTGGTATAATCCAGCAATCAATTCTTCAAGGTGAGGATAACAGCTGACATCTCCTCCACCGCTTATGTTAACCTTCAAGTTAGCATCTCTTACAGGATTCATCATCAAAGCCATTTGAACTTCACTGATGACAGAGAATGGCTGTTGAAATGGCTTTCCTGCTTCCTGAACTCCTTCCAAACATCTTGGACAACCTACTTTGTTAGGGGGACAATGTTGGCATCCTAGAGCTTCTGTCAGTGGTTTCACTTTTCTAAAGTAGCAAAACTTACAAAAGCCTCTGCAATCTTTTCCAGGAGTTCCACCAAGGTCTGCTATAACTTGCATAATCTTTACTTCCATTAATCTAAATCAATATACTGCATTATAAAATAAAAAGTCTTTTAAATCTTTAAGACTTTAAGAATCCATAGATTCTAAAAAACATTACTATAAAATTCTATTAAAAAACTAATATTAATACTTTGTTTAAAATGAATTTAAAATAAAATAAAATAAAACTTAAAATAAGATAAAATAAAATTT
>NZ_JAZNIB010000082.1:0-3157 GCF_045577275.1 Methanobrevibacter sp. | reverse complement strand
AGATGCAATTATTACAAAACTATATATATGACCAAAATCTTATATTTTATAATTAATTTAAAAAAATTATTCAAAGGTTTAATGATTAGGTGATATGATGGTTAATTATGAAGAGGAATACGACAAATTTGAAGATACACCAAACAATATAGACTATGGATCTTGGTATGAATACGACAATTTTCAGGATTTTATAGATGGTAAAAATGCTATGGATTTAACAGAAGGGGAAGAAATAGACTATTGGATTTTTAATTTACCTGAAGATCAGATATTAGATTTCAATGAATTGCCAGATGAGGAGACAATCTCTCGTGAAGAATATGTAAATGCATTGATTGAAAGTAAATTACAGGAAAAGGAAGCTTTAGAAGAATTTTTGAAATCCTTAGAAGAAGATGAAACCGATTATGCATATCTAGAAACTTTATTGAAAGATGATGAGCTGGATATTGAAGATTTTGAAAATGATTCCCTAGAAGAGGATATTCTAGAGAAAATTAGCCTTGAACGTCTTATTAAAGATCATTTGCTCGAAGAGGAAGAGTTAAATAAGGAATTTTTAAGAAACAAATCCATGGAAATTGATATTGAAGATAAAATAGACGATGTGGACTTTGAAGAATTTGAGTATTTTGAAGATGACTATGAAATCTCTGAAAAATACTATGAACATATAGAATCTATGGAAGAATTATATTATAAAAAATTAGAAAGCAGAAAAGAAAATAAGGAAGATGGAGATTCCTTCAATGAAGTTACAGATTATGGGGATTCTCCGTATGACAATTAATTGAATTAGACTAATATAATAATATTTTTATAATTTGTAAATGATATTTAAAATTAACTAAAAAATAATTATCATATTGAAAAAGGGGTTAACAATGTCTAGCGTGGAAGTAAATATTGAAAAAGCAAGAGCATACAATAAGGTAAAGAAGTATAAAGAATCATTAGAGCATTATGAATTGGCATTAGCAGATGGAGGAGAGTTATCTTTAGGGGATAAGGACAAATACTCCTGGGATTTATACTTTGTAAAGGTTAAGGATAATGAATTTATAGATGAAATTGAGGAATCAGCTAAAAAGATAGTAAATACTGTAAGCCAAAAGGACAACTCAAAAGGTAAAAAGGCATGTCCATACACTTTAGCAGTGATTAAGCTAATGAAAATGTACACTGAAGGTGAACAATATTTGGATGTATTGCGTTGGGCTTCCAAATTAAAGCCAGAATTATTAAGCAATGAACAATTCAAGCCAAATGATGAAATCACCATGAATTCAAACAAGGAAAACTATTACTTGCAGACAACCAAAGCATTGCTTGCGATTGAAAAATATGATCAGACAATCAAATATTGTCAAGATGCATTGGTCAACATCCCTAAATTCAACAATAACAACGATGTCTGGTTTAAATTAAGAATTGCTAAATCCTACAAGGAATTAGGGGATTATGATGCTTCCATTGACTTCTTAAATGACATATTAAAGACCAAGCATGACTGGTATCTCTCTAGAGACATGGCTGAAAATTACTTCCTTAAAGAGGAATATGACGAATCCTTGAAATGGGCTGCTAGAGGCATCTTAAGCCGTGACGGCAAATTGGAAAGTAAAGTCAACCTATTTGCTATGATTGGCGATATCCTTGAAATCAAAGGATTTGAAGATGAATCAATAATTAACAAATATATGGCTTATGTCATTAGAAATGCTCAAGAATGGGCTATTGATGATGAAGTGAAGAACTTATTGTCTAATTATGGATTGGATTTAGAAAATAAGGACTTTAAAGCATTATTTGAAGAATATAAAAATATGTGGGTTAGCTTGAAATACTTTGGTCAGGAAAGGCAATATGGAGTAATCGACAAAGTCTTTAATGATGGAAAAGCAGGTTTCATCAAGGCAAACGGCAAATCCTACTATTTCTACGCCTATGAATTCATGGATGACAAATCCTACATATATGAAGGAACAGAAGTGTCTTTCTATCTTGAGGATGCATATAACAAGTCCAAGGATGAAATGGTTAAAAATGCAGTAAACATTTACTGTGAAATGCTTTAAAATAGTATAAATTGAAATTAATTCAAAAAATAAGATAAAATAAGTTAAAATAAGTTAAAATAACATAAAATAAGATATTAGATTGATTATAATTTAATAATCAATCTTTAAATTTTTTTTAAATTTTATATTCAATATTTAACAATTCTTCTTTTTTCTTTTCAAACTCTTCTTTTGTAATATAACCTTTTTCAAGGAGTTCTGCATAGTTTAACAATTCTTCTGCAGGTGAAAATTCAATATTGAATACAATCTTCTTATGTTTGTGATGACATTTGCACTTGTCCTTTCCATGCTTATGATGGCACTTGCATTTATCTTTTCCATGCTTATGGTGACATTTGCATTTGTCTTTTCTGTGTTTATGGTGACATTTGCCCTTGCCGTGCTTATGTTTTCTTTCATGGCATTTTGAGTATTTGTCATCTTCATCATCACAATCATCATCTGTCCTTTCTATTTTAGAATGGTCAGCTTTAATTCCAAACAACTTTTCTGAATCATCATATTCTTTGGATTGGAAATATTTCCTTTCCCTTTTTTGATCTTTTTCCTTATTCATTTCCTCATTAATCTCCTTTTGGACATCTTCCATCTGTTTCTTAAAGCTTTCCCTTAAAGCATCTGTAGGATTCAATTCTTCAAATTTAAGGTCTTTGGTGTCATCATGAATGAAAACTTTCTTATATTCCCTGAATCCATCATATTCCATAAGATCCTCTTCAGTTATGCTATCTGGATTGTCAGCCAATACATTAAGACCTTCTTCTGTAATGTTGAAGTACATGAAACGATTGGATTCGATAAGTTCAGCCTTTTTCAAATAAGTGTTAGCTGTACTAATCCTAGAGTTTATTAAAGGCTCGTTGTTTGGCAATCTGATCTCCTTGTCTTCATCTGATATGTCAATATATTCCATTACCTCTTCTGTAATATCTTTAACTTTATACTCATCTTTATCTTTAATAACCTCTAATAATGGTAATACTAAATCATAAGTTTCAGGAACAGCCATATTTTATCTCCTAATTTATTTTAATTATATAGTATTTTGTCATTTTAATTATTTAATTTTA
>NZ_JAZNIB010000081.1:0-16511 GCF_045577275.1 Methanobrevibacter sp. | reverse complement strand
TCCTTTTTAGTGATTTTTCTGCCTGAAGCCACATAGGATATTCTCTTGAATCCAGAATTGTAAATAGCTAAAGATCTTTCCTTCAATTCATCTTTAGATAGGAGAGGATAGACTTCTATATCAGTATCATAATGATTTGATTGAGCACAGAACTTGCAGTTTTCACTGCATCTTCCACTTTTTACATTGATTAACATACATGCATCGAATGAATTTCCACAAAATGACTTTCTTATCTCATTTGCTGCATTTGTCAAATCATCTAAAGGGACATCAATCAAATTCATTGCATCTTCTTTAGTGACTTTGTAATTATTCAATACCTTATCTTTTAGCTCATTTACATCAAACATGATACCACAAAACATTACAATTGTTATAAAAAATAACTATCATTATTCTTAAAAATTTAAATCTTAACAAAAAATAAAAAACTTGATAAAAAGTTTGGTTAAAGTTTTCTAGCAAAAACCAAATAACCGCTATGACCAACCATTCTTGTTTTTGGTCTGGTTCCTTGAGGCCTTATTTCCATTTCTCTCTCAAGGGTTTCAAGAATAGTGAGATCTCTGAATCCAAGTTTCTTAGCAACCCTATATGCTATTTCAGCTTGGTCAATGTATGGAGCGTAAACAGCAAGCCATCCTCCAAGTCTTAATGCCTTTTTGACATCCTCGAATATTTCAAATGGTTTTGGAAGGTCTAGGAAAATCAGATCTATCTCCTCTTCATCGATTCCATCCTTGATGTTTTGGTTTTTGACTACGATGTTCTTTATTCCAAAGTCATCGATATTTTTCTTAGCCACTTCTGCAAAGTCTTCTCTGATTTCATATGTGAAGACCTTTCCTTTATCTCCAACAACATTTCCAAAGTTCAAGGCAATAGCTCCAGCTCCAGTACCTGCATCCACAACTCTGTCTCCTGAACCTAATCCAGTACGTGCAAGAACTGTACCAATGTCCTTTTGGATAAGAATGGAACAACGCCTATCCATTAAATCGATGAAATCATTTACAGTTGGCTTGATAACCTTAAACTCCTTATTTAAATGAGTGATTATTGTATCACCAATAGTAGCTCTTTCCATTTGCTCCTTTTTTATGATACCTAAATCAGACTGAAACTCTCTGTCTTCCTTGATTAGGTATTTCTTTCCTCTTTCATCCATTAAAATCTTCAAATAATCACCATCTAAATGAAATTTATAATAATTGAAAAGTAATTGCATCAATATAAAAAATTAATTTGAAACTAATAGTTATTTTTAGCTTTTATTATATATAATAATTTTTTTAAAAAAAGTGAAAAGTTAAAAAAAGAAAACTAATAATTTTAAAAAAAAGTAAAAAAAGAATTAAAGAAATTGAAGGTGAGAAAAAAGTATCAGCTTACCTTTTGACAGTTGCTGATTTTTTTACAGTGTCTTTAACATAAGTAGCTTGATATTTGACTTTTTTGCCCACTTTAAGCTTTTTAAGAACTGCTTTTTTAATGGTAACCTTTGCAACTCCTTTACTGTTTGTCTTAGCCTTATATGTTTTGCCATTGAACTTGAAGGTGATCAATTTATTTTTAAGATATTTTCCTTTGACCTTCTTCAAGGATGCTGTCAATACAAGCTTTTTGGCAGATTTCTTAATTTTCACTGCCTTCAAGACCAAGATTCTTTTTACAATCACTTTCTTTGTAACTGTTTTTCCTAAGGATTTAGCTGCAACAGTATAGGTTTTTGGAACTTGCACTATCTTGAATTGAGCTATTCCCTTGCTGTCAGTCTTGACGGTTTTATACTTCTTGCCGTTTACATAAAAGGTTACATTGACTCCTTTAGCGATTTTGCCATCTTTTCCATAAACAGTTACTTTGAAATAAGTTCCATCATAGTATGACATGTTGATGTCCTTAGCCACCAATCTTACAGGGTGAGGCAAAATATCAAATGAGTATTCCTCTGCAAAATGGCCATAGTAATCATCATTGTAGTCAAATAATATTTTATGTTCGCCAATGGAGAAATTTGACATCTTAATGCTTGCCTTACCATCAACCAAGCTTACAGTAATTGGTTTTCCATCTAAAGAGACTGATAATTCACCATTTGCTTGAGAAGGCACTTGGAATGTGATGGATTTATTTGTACCATACTTTTCATCATAAGGAATCTTGACTAATGGCTTAAGGGTATAAATTTGTCTATATGAATCCTCAACTTCATAATCACTGCCTACATATTTTGCAGACAAGACAGGTTCTCCAAATGGCACACAGGATAAGTTGAGCACTGCGATACCATTTTTCAAATCAACAAATCCATACTCTTCATCGGTATAATAATTAAATACAACCAATTTTCCACTTGCATCAGCAGGCAATATCAAATCGACAAGGAAGCCATTTGGATATAGGTCATCCCTAGAATTGAATTCTATCATCGGTTTTACATTGAATGTAGTGGTGTTGGAAAGCTCATAGAAAAGCTTGTTGTCTCCATAAGCTACAGTAACCGTATGGGTGCCTATGCTTAAGGAATTGAAAGGTATTTCCACATACCCATCATCAATGGCACATCTTTGAGGTTGATTGTCAAGAATTAAGTCAATATATCCGGTAGCACGGTATGGAACACGTACATGAATTGTCACAGTTTCCCCATAACGTTGATCCCTTATGGCAAATTGAGGATAGTCATTTACCCCAATTTCAAGAAGATACAATAATTTAAAAGTGCTGGTTCCTGTTATCTTACCCATATTGCTGTCAAATTCATAATGCAATGTATGAATTGCTGAACTTGAATTGGTAGTTAAGTATCCAAGATACACAGGGACATAGTATGGAACATCATCTTCCCCATATGGATCGTGATATCTGGCATAGCTGACAAATTCATCAAATAGCTTTTCATCATCCATCCAGACTTTTAGGGTACCGTTGGCATCTGGTGAAATGTCAATGCCAATGCAATCGTTTTGATTGAGAACTATCTCTTCACCATGAGTTACATTAATAATTTCTCTATCTGAACTTCCATCCTCTTTCAAATCCTCTAGATTTGTTTCTTCAGATTCAATAGGATTTTCCTCTTCAGCAATTTGAGAAGAATCCGCATTTTCCTCTTCAAGACTAATTGAAGAATCAACATTTGCATCTGAAAGAACTATGGAAGTATCCTCATCTGCAACAGATATATCTTCTGTTGCACTAACTCCTCCTATTATGATTGTTAGCAATAGCAAGCCAACAATGATTGTTTCACAAAATTTCAATTTTAAAACCCCTCAAGCTTATAATGAATTATCTATGTTAGATAGTATTTAAAATTTTATAATATTTAATAAAATATGGGGAAGGGTTAAATAAAAAGTAATTTAAATCAATGCCACGTATTAAAAATCATTTCTAAAATAAGTAAAAAAATTTAAATCACGCCACGTATTAAAAATCATTTCTAAAAGAAGTAAAAAAATGTTAAAAATTAAAAAAAGTAAAATAAAAATTATTTAAAAGAAAAAGATAAAAAAATAAAAATTATTTAAGTTTCTTTTGGTCAGTATCCCTTTTGAAGTAGAGATATTTGCCATCAATGACTTCACGAATGTTCTTGGCTGTTTTCTTACCGATTCCTTCGACTTCCTGAAGTTTTTTCTCATCAGCTTCTAAAACAGCTCTGACTGTTCCGAAGTGTTCCATCATCCTTTTAGCATGAACAGGACCTATCCCTGGCAATGATTCGATTATGAACAATTGCTGTTCCCAAAGGTTTTGAGGTTTTCTTTCTGTTCTTATTTGAATGCTGCGTTTTTCTCCTTTCTGTTCCCTTGTTGCAATTCTCTTGATCATTGCAGCAGTGTCTTCAGCAGTTCTTGTTGGAATGATGCTTATTCCATAATCAAGTGCAATTGAAGTCATTGCACCTCTTATTGCATTTGGATTGATGAATCCTGAGTAGAAATCATCCCCTTCAAGAATCATGATTGGTTTCTTGAACTCTTCCATCATCATTCTTGCCTGCTTGAAGAGTCTCTTATCCACTATTGAATCAACAAAGTCCTTTGCTGTTTTTCTTTCAATAGCTACCTCTTCGCTGACCTGATAATCTGCAACAGCCATAGTATTTACCTTGACTTTAACGCCAATGGTGTCCAATGCTCTGATGACTTTGGAGTTTCCTTCCCTTGAATCAACATAAACAACAAGTTCCTGATTTTGAGGATTCTTAGCAAGCTCTTCATAAATGGAATCTTCTAAGGATTGCTTTTCTTTTTCCTTGATTTCTTCCAGCTTGATTTCATTTTCATTCTCAAGATTGATTTCCTCAATGTCTTCATCGTTGGTTTCTTCCTCAAGAGAATCATCCATATCGCTGTCGACTGGTTCCTCTACAATTGATGGTTCTCTCTTTCCAAGAACCTTAACTGTACGTTCTGCCTCAATCTTTTCAGCTGCATTGAGCTTAAGCTCTTCAATTGCCTCTTGTGTTGCAAGCTGTGATTTCATTCTGGACTCCCTTCTTACACTGGTCCAGTAATATCCTTCATCAATTGTCTTTTTGGTTATCAATACCTTCATTCTACCTGAAGATTTACGTCCAGTCCTTCCTCTTCTTTGAATCATACGGATTTCAGATGGAACCGGTTCGTATAGGATTACCAAATCAACTGCAGGGATGTCAATACCCTCTTCAGCAACACTTGTTGAGATTAAAACATCATAGTTTCCTGTCTTGAAGGATTTTATAATGTTTTTCTGCTCTTTTTGGGTCAATCCTTTCTTGCCGTCACTTGTTCCTTGGCCATAGAACCTTACGCTCTTGATTCCCTCTTTTTCACATCTTTCGTGAATCATGTCCAAGGTGTCTCTGAATTGTGTGAATACTATGATCTTTGGGCTGTCCTTGTCTTCACCATCATCTCTTAAGGATTTCAATCTTGTCTGGCCATCCATACCAAGCTCTAACTTAAGAAGTTCTATAAGCTTTTTCATCTTTGGATGCTCAAGACCGTATTCTTCAGCCTCCTTTGCAAGATAAACTGCCTTTGAGAAATTAGGATCAAGCAAAATGTTTTTAGCAGCACGAGTTGTTTTCTTTCTGAGTCTACCTACATAATCATTGAATGGAGCAACTCCTTGACTTTCCAACAATCCTAAAGCATGCTGCAAGTTGATTACAGCAGATAGAATGGATATTGCCTGGAAACATTCCTTAGGAGGATTTACAGACTGTCCGATTTTCCTTTGAACCTTAGACCTTGCCTTGAGAATATCCCTTTTGTTTACAGAAACTGTATTGATAATTCCCAAATCCTTCAATCCTTTCAATCTAACCTTCAAGGCTTTATTGACCAAATCTCTGATTTTCTCAAGCCTTGGACCCATTTCAACCTTAATCCAATCGATGTTGATTGGGTTGAAATATGGCTTTACATCAGGGTCTTCTTCAGTCTTGATTGTAATGTCTTGAATGAAAAGGTTTTCACAAACTTCCTTGATCTTGTTCTTGTCGTGACCAGGAGAAGCGGTAAGGCCTAAAATAAGATGGTTTTGACATTCCTTTACATATCTTGAAGCAAGATAGACATATGAATATGAGCCTACGGCGTGGTGACATTCGTCAAAAACAACCAAGGATACATCATCCAAACTGTATCTTTCATTCAATAAATCAGATTCAACGGTTTGTGGTGTTGCACAAATAACCTGTGACTCTTTCCATCTCTTTTCCCTTTCATCTGTCTTTACAGCTCCTGTAATGGATGTGCAAGGAACATTTAAGAAGTGCTTGAAGTTCTCTTCGTGCTGTATGGTTAATGGTTTGCTTGGAGCTAAAATAAGAATTTTTGAACCTTTTAACTTTTGAAGCCTATCTGCAGCTACAAGTATTGCTATGATTGTCTTACCTAAAGCAGTTGGAGCTACAATCATGGTGTTTCCGTTTTTCAATACGTCTGCTGCCAATACCTGCTGATATATTCTTGCTTCAGCTGAATTCGGCCTAATTAAAGGATGTTCAATATAAGTAACCATAAAGTAATATATGAAATAAATCTTATTTAAATATTTATAGACAGAGCCTGTGAAAAGTATTATTTGCTTATAATATTGATTTTATTTCGTTATTTTTAGTTTGATTAGAATATTGATTTCATTTCGTAAATTACAATTTAATTATAATATTAATATTATTCATAATTTATAACCTAATTATAATATTAATCTCATTTTGAAAAATAGTATTGAAACTAATAAAAAAACTGATTTTAAAAAAAGATTCTAAAAAATAGATTCTAAAAAAAGAGCTTTGTTAAATTTGTAAAAGTATGAAAAAAATAAAAGTAGAAAATCAATAGTTAAAAACTATCAATTTTCATTATTTACTAAATTTTGTGTTTTGTGTTTTCTACCTAAGTGAGTTTCAAGGTAACAGTTTTATTGACTTCAGCATAGGTGTTTGTAGCAGGTGCTGTGATCTTGACAGTGTAAGATCCAGCTTTGGTTAAGCTTACATTGACTTTAGCAACACCTTTAGAGTCAGTCTTAGCAGAGTATGTTTTGCCGTTAACAGTGAATTTGACTGTTTTTCCTACAATAGCTTTACCTGCTTTGGTCTTATAGGTTGCGCTTAAAGTCTTGGTCTTAGCACTTGCCTTATAGGTTGCACCGCTTGCAGTCAATTGAGCTTTTTGCTTATTGACATCAATCTTGACCACTTCAAAGGATCCTTCGTAGTTGTCGTCTCCTAAGAAAGTGATTGCAAATGTGTAAGGTCCAGAGTTTTGGAGGTTGATTTGCAATCTAGCTTGACCGCTAGCATTGGTTACCCTATTATATACGTTCGCGTTGAAACCAATGGACATAGCTTTTCCTTCTAAAGGTCTGCCTTTTTCATCCACTAAGGTCCAAGTGAAGTATTGACCTATTCTTCCATCTTCAGTTACATTGATAGCTGTAGTAGTCATGTTTCTAGCAATGATTCTGGTTTTCATTTGTCTTACATTGAATGTAGATGTGACAACAGTACCAGCATATGTGCCATCACTTACAAACTCAGCTATAGCTGTCTTGGTACCTGCATTTAATCCGCTGATTGTGGTTTTTCCTTGACCATTAGTTACAGTGATTTCTTTTACAACGTCTCCAATGGTAAGTTTTACTGTACCACTCATTTGAGTGCCGTCTTCAGCAGTTAAGACTACAACCACTTCTTCGTTTTCAGTGTATGTAATGTCTGAAACAGTCAATACCATATTGGTTGGGATTAATTTCTTACCGACGAATACGGTAGCTGATTCAGTTGCAGGTTTGTGGGTATCGTCACCAAGGTAGTCTACAGTAATGTCGTGGTCACCTTCATCATCAACAGGAATGATTACTTTACCATCAACAACATTCAATTCTTGAGGCGCGCCACCATCAACAGTAACATTTACTTTACCGTTGATTGGGTTGAGGTCACTGTCAATTAAAGTTGCTTGAGCAGTTTCATCTCCTCCGGAAATTACAATGATCACATCGTTGTAGTCGGTTACAAATATGGAACCTTCGCCGGTAGCTTCTGCATATTCATCATTACCGTTGAATTTAGCGGTAATAGGATATTCAGTAGTAGGAGTTTCGGTTGCAACTAAGTTTTTGACGGTAAGTGTTCCTTCACCATCAGTAACATCTACAGCGTAGTCAGTACCATCAAGGGTCACAGTTACAACACCGCTTAATCCTTTATCACCATCTTTGACAGTGATCTTGATGATTGCATCTTCTCCTTCCTTGATAGGATCAGCAGATACAGTCACTTCAGCAGTGCTGAACTTGTCGACTTCGAATGCAACTTGGTCGTATGAACCTAAGTAGTTTTCATTACCAACGAATACTACAAAGATACTGTGTTTACCAGGAGCTAAAGCTAAGTCTTCAGAGACATAGACACCATCTACGGTTTTTACACCTGATATTGGTTGACCGTCAAGTTCGAATGAAATGGATTCACTTAATTTGACATGGTCTTCCTTACCTTCAAGGGTTACAGTAGCCTTGCCTGTAGCAGGGTCATAGGTAACTTCAATAGCTGATTGAGCTTTGGAAACAACATATGTTCCGATTGCACCAGTTTCTACCTTATTGTAGTTGGTAGATGCATCAGCAGTTACATTGATTTCGTATTTGCCCACTTCTAACTGTTCTACTTCAACAACGACAGGAACGCCAGCTTCAGTTACCACTGCAGTGTAAGTTTTGTTTCCAACCAATACAGTGTAAGTACCAGGAGCAGAAGCGGTCAAGTTGATAGATCCAGTGTTAGGATAGTATACTTCATCGCTTGCAACGCTTACAACCACATCAATAGGTAAGACTTTGAAGTTGAAGTAAGCTTTTACAGTACCATAATTGTCATCACCGGAATAGGTAGCAGTTACAGTGTAATCACCAGCATCGAGTCCTTCAATAACTACTTCTTCACCAACAGGTTTTGTTACACTGAATTCAGTACCATCAATAGTGTAAGTAATGGTTCCGGTAGCGCCTTCAGTTAATGTTGGAACAATAGTGTTGGTTTGACCGTAATTGATTTCAGGGCTTCCTGTAATGCTGAATTCAGGAGCAGCAGGAACTACAGTATATTTTGCACTTCCTTCAGTACCAATGTAATTGTCACTGTCTGGAATGCTCCAAGTAATGTCATATTCACCTACTTCTAAACCTAATTCAACATCAGTGACAGTTCCTTTACCATTTTCAACTGTTACAGTGTAAGGTTTATTGTTTACATTGATTGTATATTCGCCATCATTGTTTGCAACAACATTTACAGTACCAGCGTTAGGGTAGTATGCAATTACATCTTCAATAGTGAATACTAATTGAGCTTTTTCAACATTAAGTGTAAGAACGTTGGATTCAGCTTCACTGTAATTTTCATCTCCACTGTATTTAGCTTTAATGGTGTGTTCACCAGCAGTTAAACCGGATACAACGAAGTTTTCACCTTTAGGCAATTGGGTTCCAGTAGTAGCGCCATCTACATAGTATGTAATGGTTCCAGTAGCATCAGCAGGAGCTAATGTAGGAGCAATAGTTACATCTTGACCATATACTGGAGCAGTGGTATTAGCAATGCTTAAGGTTGCTTCGTATTTAGGAACAACTACAGTTACTGTCTTAGTTACAGGTTCGTAGTCATCATTAGTGAAGGTCACTTCAACAGTGTGAGGACCAGGAGCAGCTTCAATAGGATATTCGATTGTGCCGTCTTCACCAATAGGAACTTCTATAGGTTCTCCACCATCAACCACAATAGTTGCGGTACCGCTTATAGGTTCACCAGTCTTATTGTCCTTAGCTGTAATGTCAACAGTACCGTTACCAGCACTTACTTCTACATCTGCAGCAAGTTTGTTGACAGTAGCCTCTACAGTATCTTGAGCAGGTTCATAGAACTCATCATCATATGAAACAGTGATTTCAGTAGTTCCTACAGGCAATTGACCAATGTTTACTTTACCGTCTACTACAGGATATTCTTTGGTTTCACCATTGATTGTTACATTTACTTTAGCAAGATCAACTGCAGCACCAGCACCATCAGTAGCAGTGATGGTAAGGACAGTGTCTTCACCAACAGTAACATCGTCAGCGGTTACTTCTAATTTCAATTCACTGGAAGGAGTGATCTTAATCTTTTCAGTGTCATTAAATGCTGAAGCATATTTATCGGTTGCGACGAAAGTAGCGTTAACATCAGCAGTTTCACCTTGATCTAATCCAGCAAGAGTGAATGTAGCTTCACCTTTACCGTCTACAAGTTCTACAACTTGAGTTTCACCGCCAACTTCCCAGCTTGCAACTACGATTACAGTACCATTGATAGGGTTTCCTTCTTCATCAGTTACAGTAATGTTGATAGTAGCAGGAGTTCCGTATTCAACTTCAGTACCATTTACGTAAACGATAGGAGTTACTTTAGGAACAGTTACAGTAGCAACTTTAGTAACATTTTCATAGTTCTCTTTAGCGAATGTTACTTCAACGGTATGAGCACCAGGAGCTGCATCGATAGGAACTACAGCATGACCGGTTTCATCAATAGTCACTTCAATAGGATGTTCAGTGTCTCCATCAACTATAACGGTTGCATTACCTGAAATAGGATAATCTCCATCAAATACATCAATTGTAATGTTTCCTTCACCAGGAGTTAAGACAAGATCAGGAACAGCTGGGTTTACAGTAGCATTTACTGCAGCTTCAGCGTCTTGATATACTCCACCACTAATTGAAACATTGATTTCAGTTACACCAGCAGGCAATTTACCAACAGTTACTTGACCATCTATTACAGGATACATCTCAGTTACGCCATCAATGGTTAGATTTACTCTAACGAGAGGTACAACGACACCTCTACCATTGGTAGCAGTAACAGTGAGGATAGTGTCTTCACCGTAAGTAACTTCATTAGCAGTTACTTCTAAGTTCAATACAGTAGATTCAGTAATGGTTAAGGATGCAGTTTCTTTTACAGATTCGTAATTGTCATTGCCTGTGTAGTTTGCAGTGATTGTTGCATCACCTAAAGCTCCATTGACTACAAATGTAGCTTCTCCATAACCGTTTTCATCCAATTCAACAACTTGAGTTTCACCATCAACAGTCCAATCGACAGTTACGATTACAGTTCCTGTGAGAGGGTCACCGTTTTCATCAGTCACTTTAACTGGAATTGTTACAGGTACTCCCCATTCAGTAGTAGTATCGTTGACTTCTACGACAGGAATTGCTTTAGGAACAGTTACAGCAACAGTTTGACGTGCTTCAGTGTAATTATCATTGGTGAAGATTACTTCAACAGCATGATTGCCAGGAGCAGCATCGATAGGAACTACAGCATGACCTGTTTCATCAATTTGAACAGTGATTGGGTGTTCGCTGTCACCATCGATTACAACAGTAGCAGTACCGCTGATAGGTGTTTCTCCGTCTTTGACGTCGATGGTAATGTTTCCTACACCAGGAGTTACAGTTAAATCTGGAACAGCTGGGCTTACGGTTGCGTTAACCTTAGTTTCTACATGACCATATACTTCGTCATCGATTGAAACAGTGATTTCAGTGTCACCAGCAGGTAATTTGCCAATGTTTACGTTTCCGTCTTCATCAACAGGATACTCAGTTGTTACACCATCAATTGTTATGTTTACTTTGCTTAATTCGATTTGTGCGCCTTTACCGTCAGTAGCTACAACATTGAGGATAGTGTCTCCACCGTAAGTGACTTCGTTAGAAGTTGCTTCTAAGCTTAAGTCAGTAGAGTCTTTAATGGTAATTTTCTCAGTATCGTTAACAGCTGAAGCATATTTATCGTTTTCAATGTAGGTTACGGTTATGTTAACAGTACCAGGAGCAACACCAGCGAGTGCAAAGGTAGCTTCTCCAGAACCTTCTACAAGTTCTACAACTTGAGTTTCACCGTCAACAAGCCAGTCAACAGTTACGATTACACTACCTGTAGTAACTGGGAGACCGTCTGGATCAGATACTGTGAATTTGACAGTAGCAGGTTGGCCATAATCTACGGTAGCACCAGTAACACTAATGACAGGAATTTCTTTAGGTACATTGAATCCTAAGTTAGCGAAATCACCTAAGTAATTTCTATTGCCTTCGAAACTTACAACAACAGTATGGTCACCAGGAGCTATGCCATTGTCGATAAAGGAGAAAGTACCATTATCGGTTCTAGCAGCAATATCTACTGGAGTGCCGTCAATAGCAACAGTTACGGTTTCATTTAATTTTTCACCGTTTACACCATCAAGGGTAATTGTGAAGTTGCCGTTTTCATAAGTTACAGCAATGTCAGATTGAGCTTTAGAAACAGTAGCACTTGCATTCTTATCTCCATAATACATGACATAATCGTCATCCATACCATCGAAGTAAGTAGTTACAGAGTAGTTGCCAACATTCAATCCAGTGTAAGTTCTAGATCCTTCACCATTAGTGATGGTGATTATTCCTAAACCTTTACCTTGACCGTTTGCATCAACAATTTGACCAGAGACAGTTCCATCTAATAAGTTACCATCAACGTCTTTCACATTCTTAATGGTGACAACAAAGCCTTCACCATAGGTAATGTTTTCAACAATCAAATCATAACTTGCATAATGCATCATGAAGTCGATTACAGCATCACCAGTGTAAACAGCTTCAGTGTAATTGTCATTTTCTAAGAATTTAGCTGCAATAGTGTATTCATCAGCTACTAAATCAGTGATAATTACTTGACCTTCACCATCAATGATTTCTACAGCATAGTTAGTACCATCAACAGTAACGATTGCAGTACCGTTAATTCCTTTGTTACCATCTTTAACAGTTACAGTAACAAATGCAGGATCGCCAGGCATTAAGTCATCATCAGCTTCAACACTAATTGTTGGAGTCTTCTTAGTTACGTTGAAGTGAGTTACAGCATCAACAACTCTGTAGTTAGGGTTGGTAAATACAACATGTACAGAGTGTTCACCGATTTCAAATCCAGTTAAGTCAATTTCTACTCTGCCGCCGGTTATTTCAACTTCAGGAGCGTAAAGCTCATCATCGATTTCAACAGCAACAACACCAGATAATGGATTGCCAGCTAAATCAGTTACATTTACAATGAGTTTACCTGTTTCATCAAATGCATAGTTAGCAGCACTTGCATTAACTTCAGCTGCAATAGGGTTGACTACAGCAACAGTGCTGTTGGTAGCTTCCTTGTGGATGCCATCATTTGCAGTTACTACAATATTGTGTTCACCAGCAGCTAAACTGCCAAGGTTGATAGTACCATCTGCACCGACTTCAAGCTCTTGAGCTTCACCGTCATCAATGGTTACATTGACTTTTGCAAGGGTGACTGCTACGTCTCTAGCGTTAACAGCAGTGACAGTGATAATGGTATCTTGACCATAGTCTACTTCGTTAGCAGTGACAGTGATATCCATTTCAGTAGTGTCGTTAATGATTAAGGTTGCAGTGCCTTTTACAGATTCGTAATTGTCATTTCCTGTGTAGTTTGCAGTGATGGTTGCATCACCTAAAGCTCCAGTGATTACGAATGTAGCTTCACCATAACCGTTTTCATCCAATTCAACAACTTGAGTTACACCGTCAACAGTCCAATCGACAGTTACGATTACAGATCCTGTGATAGGATTTCCGTTTTCATCAGTCACTTTAACCGGAATGGTTACAGGTACTCCCCATTCAGCAGTTGTGTCATTGACTTCTACGATAGGAACAGCTTTGTATACAGTGTAAGAAGTTTCTACAGGGTTTACTGGCAAGTATACGTTTTTATCTGAATCGGTAACATTGTTGAATACAACAGGGTAAGTACCTACATCAGGTTTAGTGATAGTTGTAGTGAACTTGTTGCCGTCAGTTACAGTAGCGGTTACTTCTGCACCGTTGATTGTTAAGGATACAGTGGAACCGGTTAAGTCATAGCTTACACCAGCATCGAAAGTACCGTTGATTACTTCATCTTCACCATAAGGAATGTTGTTTACTTCAATGGTTGTATCGTTAATGTCGAAAGTGTTTCTTTCAATTCCTTCAAGAGTTCCCATATTGAAAATATTACGGTCATCAGGAGCTGTGTTTCCACTGAAGGTTGAACGAGTGATGGTAGTTGTGATAGCTTCACTATCAATACTTACAGCACCATACATAAAAGCATTGTTATCAGTGAAATTACAATTGTCAACAATTAAGTATGCATTATCATTGTTAATGGTTCCAATACTGATTGCAGAACCAATACGAGCTTCATTACCAATAAATTCTGAATTGATAATAATACCTGAAGCCTTATTAGCTAAACGGATAGCTCCTCCAGAGGAACCGTCACTAGCATCACCTTTATTTTCAATGAACTTACAACCGTCAAGCATCAATACGGAATCATCAGTCCATGAACCAGCACAGATAGCTGCACCCATGGATCCAGTAGTAGGAGCACCTTGAGGTCCTTTAATGGTATTTCCAGTGAAGGTACAGTTTGCTATGTTTTCTACTATACATCCGTCATTGAAGTTGATACCAGCACCGACATAAGCGATGTTGTCTGTGAAATTACATCCAACAATTGCAGGAGCTATTTGGTTTAAGTTTTCTATTTCAACAGCACCACCGAAACGAGCTTCGTTGTTTTCAAATACTGAATCAATGATTTTAACAGTACCACTAGTAGCCCATGAAGCAACAGCACCAATACCACCAGTGTTGATGTGATCAGTTGGGTTGGTTGGAGTTGCAACGTTGTTCTTGAATGTAGAACCGGTAATTGTTAAACCAGTAGCGTCAGTTGCACTGAATATTGCAGCAGCACCATTGTTACCAGCACCGCCATTGACCTTGACAGTGTTGTCATAGAATTCACAATCGGTTACAGTTAAGGTACCATGGTTTACAACAGCACCAAATTTAGTATTAGTATTTTCTACACCAGTAAATGCTAAACCTTCTAATTTCACATCATTACCATTAGCAATGGTTAAAATGTTAGTGTCAGCTTTAGCAGCATCAAAGACAACTTTTAAACCTTCTCCAGCTTTAATGGTAACATCTTTGTTGACTAATACGCCAATGTTTCCTGCACCAGTGTAAGTTCCAGCTTCTACAACAGTAATGGTATCGCCAGTAGCTTGAGCAACAGCAAGAGCTTCTGCTAAGGTAGCGTATCCTAATCCGTTGGAGGATACTACAAATGGACCTTCTTGAGCAAGAACAGTTAAGCTTCCTGCTGGAATTTGTGAGATAGGTTCGTAATTAGGACCTAAATCAGCACTTAAGTCAATGTCATAGGTACCAGGTTCTAAAAGATCAATTACTTTGCTTGCAGTACCTTCTTCACCTACTTCGATTTCATAGTCTTTGTTTCCTACTCTGATTGTGTAAGTTCCAGGAACATTAGCATTTACAACAACAGTAGCTTGTGTTGGGTAGGTTACAGTATCAGCAGTTACAGTTACATCAGCTTTAGCTTTGTTTACAATGAAATCGTCTAAAGCAGTAGCTGCAATAATGAATTTATTGTTCTTAGCTGTTTCAGTGAAGTCAACTATTGCTACGGTGTATTCACCAGGCAATAAGTTTGTAAGTTCATAAGTGAATGGACCATTTACGAAGTTTTCTACTGTGAAGTCAATATCAGTTGAACCTCTGGTAGAATCAACAATAAGTCCAATTGGATTGTTGTTTACACCCCAAATGAAGTTACCAGTAATGATTGCACTGTCACCATAGGTGTATTCATCTTTATCTGCTTTTATGGTAGCAGTGGAAATTTCAAAGGTGTTTGCTTCAATGTTTAAGTCATCTGCTAATTTATAGATGTTAAATACATCAGGGTTAACACCATTGTTAGCGAAGTATGAACCTTTAATGTTTCCTCCTTCACCTAACCAGATGATTGCACCTGCTCCACCAGTGTTGGAATCGAAAATGGAATCTTCTACAGTACCTGAAGCACCAGCCCAGTAAATGGCATTACCGTGTGCAGCAGCTCCAGCTTTATTGGAAGTGAAATTAGCACCTTTTACAGTACCGGAAGTTCCTTCCCAGAAGATTGCTCCACCGTTTTGGGTAGCTTCATTACCAGTGAATACATTTGTGCCTTCAATTTTACCGTCTATGCCAGACCAGTGGATAGCTCCACCTTGTGCAGCCTTGTTGTCTTTGAATGTGGAATCAACTAAAGTACCTTCTTTGACTCTCCATTCGATAGCTCCACCGAAGTCTCTTGCTTCGTTTGAGTCAAATGTACAGCCTTCAACTTTACCTGTCCAACCGTGAACCCATAAAGCACCAGCACTACCGCCGTTAGCTTTGTTTCCAACAAATGTACAATCATTGATTAAGAAATTGTCTGCACCAATATATACAGCACCAGCGGAATTTCCACCTTGGTTATCTGTAAATACAGAGGAGGTTATAGCAGCAAATGCATCTCCTATGCAAACAGCACCACCAGATGGGAATGTATTTTCACCATTTGCGGTGTTTGA
This sequence comes from Methanobrevibacter sp., assembly GCF_045577275.1. GTDB lineage: Archaea > Methanobacteriota > Methanobacteria > Methanobacteriales > Methanobacteriaceae > Methanobrevibacter. The sequence continues at coordinate 456 of NZ_JAZNIB010000081.1, read as the reverse complement.
AGTGAAATTAGATCTCATTATGACTACGTAAGATCCATCTTCAGCATTGATTGCACCACCGGTTTTGGTAGCGAGGTTATTTACAAAGTTGACATTGTTTACAGAAAGTTTACCTCCGCTAAGAACATTTACGGCACCACCGTTAGTTGCTTTACCGTTGATTATCTTAATGTCTTTTAAGTTAACGACTTTGTTTGCAGCTACTGTGATGAAGTTATTGTTCTCTTCACAGTCAAAGGTTACTGCCAAATTACCTGCAGCAGCAATGGTAACACTTTTTTCAATGAGAAGTCCAGTGTTTTGAATGCCTTTGTAGACTCCTTCTTGGATTACAGTGATTGTGTCCTCTTCGGTAGCTACAGCAAGAGCTTCTTCTAAGGTTTGATATGCAAGACCGTTGGAAGAGACTACAAATGGACCAACTTGAGTGTCTTTGATTATGTTGAATCCTTCCCA
>NZ_JAZNIB010000080.1:0-2763 GCF_045577275.1 Methanobrevibacter sp. | reverse complement strand
TTTTCGAATGTAATTACTTGCTTACATCTTAAATTTAGAAATGAAAATGAAATAAGCATTATTTTTGAAAATATGTTTATTATTCTTAATAAAAAAATGATTAAATATCAAATAAATTGTTTAATTAAAAAGATAGAAATATAAGAAAAATAGAAAAAATAAACTTAGAAAAAAGGAGAAATAAAAAAATAAAAAGAATAATTATTCAAATTATTCTAAAATTCAAACTAGTCTAATGTTGGATAATTAGGACTTTCATTAGTAATCATCAATTCATGTGGATGTGATTCCTTAATTCCACTTGCAGTGATTCTAACGAAACGAGCCACTTGTTTCATTGTTGGAATGTCACGAGCTCCACAGTAACCCATAGAAGATTTTAATCCACCAACTAATTGGAAGACAACTTCAGCTACGGTACCTTTGTATGGAACTACACCTTCAACACCTTCAGCAACTAATTTTGAATGTTTCATATGGGTGCCTTTTTCCAATTCTTGGAAGTATCTGTCTGCTCCACCACCGGATCCACCAGTCATAGCACCAATGGAACCCATTCCACGGTAGGTTTTGTATTTTCTACCATTCATGGTCACTACATCACCAGGTGATTCCAAGGTTCCTGCAAGCAAGTTACCAAGCATTACTACATCTGCACCAGCACCGATTGCCTTAGCAATATCACCAGAGAATCTTAAGCCTCCATCTGCAATAACAGGAACACCTGCTTCACTTGCAACATCAGCAACTTCAGCAATAGCTGTTACTTGCGGTACACCAATACCTGCTACAATACGGGTAGTACAAATTGAACCAGGACCAATACCTACCTTAAGTCCATCTGCACCGTGAGCAATCAAGTCTTCTGCAGCTTCACGGGTTGCAATATTACCCATACATAAATCAGCATCAATATTGTCCTTGATGGTTTCTGCAAATTTAACTACATTCATGTTATGAGCATGAGCACAGTCAATTGAAATGATGTCTGCACCAGCTTCATCTAAAGCCATAGCTCTGTCCAAATCAAATGGACCACAAGCTGCTGCAACTAAGTATTTTCCGTTTTTATCAACTGCAGCGTTAGGATGTTGATCTTGATTTAAAATATCCTTAATGGTAAGAATACCTACCAAATCACCATCTTCACTAACAACAGGTAATCTTTCAACCTTGTTTTCATAAGCGATATCTAATGCTTCTTCAGAAGAGATGTTCTCTTTGATGGTGACTACATCTGAAGTCATTATATCCTTAACTAATTTTTTAGAATCAGATTTTAAAAATGGTCTTACATCCCTTTTTGAGATAATTCCTACAATCTTATCATTTTCCATAACAGGAAGACCACTGACAGATTCATTTTCCATTATGTCTTGGACAGTTTCAATGGAAGATTCTGGGCTTATGGTTACAACATCACGAACAGTGATGTCTTCAGCACTTTTTACTTTTCTAACTTCTTCCACTTGTGCTTCTTGTGTAATATTACGGTGAATTACACCGATTCCTCCTTCCTGAGCAAGTGCAATAGCTAAATTAGCTTCTGTTACAGTGTCCATTGCAGCACTCATAATAGGTATGTTTAATTGGATGTCTTTAGTTAAGTTAACTTTAGTCTCTACATCTTTCGCTTCAATCCAAGAAGCATTAGGAACTAATAAAAAATCATCATAAGTGTAACCAGGTTTTGCATTATAAATCTTATCTGAAAATTGCATGTTTCTCCTCCTTAAAACTTCTAAAAAAAATATAAAATGATTAAAATGATTAAAATGATTTAAAAAAAATTATCCTAATTTAAAAAATTAAGATAATTAATAAGCATCATTTAAAAATATTTGAAATTATTCTTCAAATGATTTGACCAATTCTTTCAATTCAGCTACAGCAGTACGGTCGATGTGGCCAGTGTCTCTGTCTCCACCTACACAAGCAGCTCCTCTAACACCTACTACATCACAGCCTACATCATATAATGGTTTTAATTGATCTTTTTTAACAGAACCTGCTAAAGCAACTTTTAAACCATAACTGTGAGCTTCTTCTGTGAATTTTTTACAATCATCAATATCTAAATAATCGAATAATGTATGTCCATCTTTAACAGCAGTGTCTAGCATAGCTAAATCTGCTCCAGCATCTCTTGCTACTTTAGGAATATCCCATGGACTTACAGCTCCAACTCTATGAGCGTCAGCATAACCAGAAGCAACGACAATAGCATTAGGGTCTGTATCTTTTACAGTTTTAACTACATTTTCCATTACTTCTAAAGCTTCTTCATAGTTACTTGGACCGTATAATCCTACTTTAATGTAATCTGCACCAGAAACCAAAGCACCCATAGCAGCTAAAGAAACAGTTCCAGGTTTGTATGGAACATCTCCTAAAGTTGCACTGACAAGCATGTCATCAGGAGTAAGTTCTCTAATATCTTTAATAACCCAAGGGAAATTAGCTCCAAGGGAACCTTCTTTAGGGTTTTTAACATCTACTATGTCTGCTCCACCTTCAATGGATTCAACAGCTTCATCATGATTTATAGGACTAATTAATAAAAGCAATCATATTCCTCCATAATTATCTAATGATTAAGTCTCATAATTTTTATAATCTTAATATTTGATTTTTAATTATCTAGGCAATATCATAAAACAGTTGTTTGTATAAGTCAATCAAATTTAAATTTTTTATTAAAAAATTTATTAATACTCTAAAACCATATCTTTTTGACTTAGCAAGCCGCTAGTAAAAAATAAA
>NZ_JAZNIB010000079.1:0-9730 GCF_045577275.1 Methanobrevibacter sp. | reverse complement strand
ACCATCCTCAATGATCGGCTTAAGCAAATCAGGAATCTCATTAGGATTATGTTGTCCATCACCATCAATTGTTACAATGATTGAATCATCATCAACAGCCTTAAAACCTGATTTTAATGCTTCACCCTTACCTAAATTAGTTTCGTGACGGATAAGTTCAGCACCAGCGCTCAATGCAATTTCTGCAGTATTGTCAACACTTCCATCATCAACGATGATGACCTTGTCCACATATCTTAAAGTTGCTTCAATTACATCGGCTAATGCCTTTTCCTCATTATATGCAGGTATTATAGCTACAATATTTGCCATTTTATCACGTATATAAAAATCAAATTAATATTGAAAAATATTGAAAAACATTAAAGTAAACTAAAAAAAAAATAAAAAATAAAGAATTAAAGAATAAAGATTAATTAAATTAATCTTCAATTCTGTAATACCATTTCATCCATTCAACAGTTCTTTTAATTCCTTCTTTAGGAGAAACTTTAGGGTCGTGTTTTAAATCACGAATAGCCTTGGAAAAATCAATGGTTTTAACCTTTGTAGTGAATTCTTCAGCAGGAGTGTAGGTCACTAATGAATCATCAATTCCTACAGCTTCTAAAACCAAGTCAGAATATTCCTCAATGGTCATTTCCCATTCCTGTTTACTTCCAACATTGTAGACCTCACCAGGAATGAAGTTATCCACAATATTTGCAAAGGTATTTGCAGTATCTTCCACATAGTCAATAATTCTTTTATGTCCTTTGTGAACAGAATAAGGTAATCCATGAAGTGCTTTATAGATAAAAATAGGTATGAAACCTTTATAAGGAGAATAAGCCTCATGAGGACCATAACAATTTACAGGACGGACTCTTACGGTTTCAGTTCCAAACATGGTAGCGGAATTCATGCACATCAATTCACCAGCCCATTTGGAAATTGCGTAATCGTTCATTTGGTAAGTGTCTTTGATTGGCCTGTTTTCCATTACATCTTCAGTCATGATTCCTTCATAGTCACCATAAACTTCAGCAGATGAAAATGAAATCATTCTAAAGCCTAATTTCTCTTGAAGACGGATCATGTTTTTCAAGCCGATTACATTTGTTTCCCAAAGGTTTTCATAGTAGCCTTCACCATTCCATCTACCATATTCAGCAGCTAAGTTATAAACGTAATCAAACTTCTCATTATCATCAAATATTCTCTCCATTTGACGATAGTTACGAATATCCCCTCTTACATAATCAGAGTAGGAGTCTGAATATAAATCCGCTTCATCTTCATGATGCAATAAATCAACGGACAATACTTCGTGCCCTCTGCTTCTAAGTTCTTTTACAAGGTTAGTGCCTATAAATCCACTTCCACCAGTTACCATAATTCTTTGAGTTTCCATAAAAACACCTTCCAAATATTAAAAATAAATTTTCAAATTATAATTTTATAAAATATAAAAAATTAAAAAATTAAAAAATTAAAAAATTTATTAAAAATTATAAAAATTATTAAATTAAACAAATCTTAAAAATTAAACTTCATCCTCATCCAAGCTTTTAGGCTTTTTGCCCCTTACTCTGGCGAAAAATCCTAAATCCTCAAATTCATTCAAGGTAAATTTCAACTGTGCCATTTTGGTGTATGCAATATCCAAACGGTTTTCCAAAGAGAATGTTCTTTGATTTTGACGTATTCTTGCTTTCCTGAATTCCTTTTCCAATCTGGCAATTTCAGAATTAGCCTCACTTAATTCCTTTGTCAACTTATTGTTAAGTTCATTCAACTTCTCATTATCCGCCCTTTCAGTCTTAAGATACCGTCTAAGTATATCAATCCTGTGTTTTAATTTCTGAGTTTCAAGAGCCAATTCATCAATATCATATTGCCTGACTTCCAATTCCAAGGATTCGAATCTCATTATATCCTGTGAAAGCCTTTGTCTTTCAATGGCAAAATGCTCTATCCTATCTTCATAGGATTCACATCTTTCCTTAAGGATACGATTCTCCTTCCTATACTTGGAAAGCTCTGCCTTCAACTCTTCTATTTCTTCTTGCGGATCTTTTTCACCTATCATTCAATCACAATAGTAAAATTAATAGGAATATCTAAATTCAGATATTATATGGAATAAAATAATAAAATTTATTAGATTATCTAAATTTAGATTATTTCTTCACGAATAAACTTTAAAAGTATATCTCTGGCTTCATCATCTTCCAAAGCAATCTTTAAAGAGGATTTTAACCAATCAATACGGTTACCTATATCATAGGATTCTCCAGTGAACACTTGACCGTATATCTCATCCAATTTGGATAATGCATCAGTCAATTGGATTTCTCCACCGTAACCAGGTTCCACTTTCTCAATGCAGTCAAAGATGTCTGGAGTGAGAACATATCTTCCCATAATAGCCAAATTACTTGGTGCAACACGGAGAGGTGGTTTTTCAACCAATTTATCAATCTTATAAATGTTTTCTTCTATCTCTTCACCACCGATGATACCATATCTTTCAACCTTTTCATCAGGAACTTCCTCTAAAGCAATGACTGATTTTTCATACTTGTTATATATGTCAATCAATTGTTTAGTGCAAGGAACCTTATCCTTGGTAATGGTATCCCCTAACATGACAACAAAAGGATCATTTCCTACATGTTTCTTTGCACAGTATATAGCATCACCAAGACCTCTTTGCTTCTTTTGTCTGATGAAATGAATATCTGCCAAGTCAGAAATGTATTCTATTTCCTTTAAGAAGTCTTCTTTTCCTTTAGTCTTTAAATGATGCTCCAATTCAAAAGATCTGTCAAAATGGTCTTCAATAGACCTTTTACCTTTACCTGTAACGATTAAAATGTCATCGACACCAGAATTTACAGATTCTTCTATTACATATTGGATTGTTGGCTTATCATAAACCGGCAACATTTCCTTTGGTTGAGCTTTAGTGGCAGGCAAAAATCTTGTTCCTAAACCTGCAGCTGGAATAACCGCTTTCATTAAAACACCTCAAATGAATTTATTTTTTAATTTTTAAGTTATTATAATAATAATTTATAGATATAAATATATAAATTTGATTAAAAAAATAGGAAATCCAATAGAATTATTCGCAAATAATGATAAAATAATTAAAACTAAGGTAAAAAAAAGCAGTATACAAAAAATAGTCCAGATATTTATGAAAAAATGATCAAAATAAATTATAAAAATGGTGCAGGGGACGGGAATCGAACCCGCGAAGGGACTAACCCACTAGGCCCTCAACCTAGCGCCTTTGACCGCTCGACCACCCCTGCATAAAAACAGAAAAATAGTACAGTACTATATAATATATTTATTATCTTATTTAAATATTACTACCATATTTAAATAAAAAAATTAGACCAAATATTAGATTAACTCAATATTTACATCCATAGATTCGCCATTAGCCAAATCTGCAATCAAATCTCTATTTAAATCAATAGCTGCCTTATCTGATTTAATCATTAAGGTTCTGGAGCATACAAATGTACTCTTTCTACAAACAATATCTGTAGGATGGGAAAGACTCAAATCATGATGACCATACCCTTCAATCCTATCTGAGGCATTAGGGGTACTCAGTTCAACTATGACCCTAGTGTCATCATTAGCCAATTTTTCCTTAAATTCATCAGGAAAATCAAGCATTGACTTATCAATGTCCAAGCCTATTATGCAATCTCCAGCTAAGCTAAGATCCTTGTCCTTTGTTATTTCGAAAGTGGATTTATGCAATGACAATACATTCTTATGTCCCTTTGCCCTAATTTTAAAATTCATAATAGAACTTATGAAAATTATTTTATAAAAATATTTTTAAAAAATGGAAAACAAATGGTAAAGTGAGGAGAGATAAAGATGATTTTAAATACTGGCTTAAGAACAGACATTCCAGGATTCTTCAGCAAATGGTTCTACAATAGAATTGATGAAGGATTTGTATATGTAAGAAGCCCATATGCAAAAAACCAGATCTATTCATATAAATTGAACCCTGAACTGATTGATTGCATAATCTTCTGTACAAAAAATCCTAAGCCAATGTTTCAAAATCTGGAAAAAATTGATAAGTTCAATCAATTTTGGCATATTACAATAACTCCCTATGAAAAGGATATAGAACCTAATGTTCCTCCAGTTGATGATGTTTTAGAAAGCTTTAAGTATCTATCCGATAAATTAGGCAAGGAAAAGGTATCATTAAGATATGACCCTATTTTCATTAATGAAAAATACACCTTGGAAAAGCATATTGAATCATTTGAATATATTGCAAGCTCCCTATCAGAATATACAACCGAAGCAGTCATAAGCTTTATTGACCTATATGAGAAAACAAAACGTAATTTTCCAGATGCCATTGAAGTGAGCAAAGAGGAAAGGTTGAAGATAGGGGAGGAATTTGCAAGAATTGGAAGAGAAAATGACCTTAATGTCAAAACCTGTGTTGAAGGAACCGAATTGGATAAGTTTGGCCTTGATTCTTCAGGATGCATGACAAAGGAAGTTGTAGAAAGGGCAATTGGACAGAACCTGAATATGCCTAAACAAAAGGCAAGAAATGGTGAATGCTATTGCCTTTTGAATAATGATATAGGTGCATACAACACTTGCAATCATGGATGCCTGTATTGCTATGCAAATTCAAACAAGAAATTGGTGAAAAGAAACCTAAAGCTTCATAATCCAAATTTTCCTCTTTTGATAGGAGATATAAATGAAAATGATGAAATAAGGGAAATGAATCAAAAGAGCTTCATTGACCCTGATAAAAGCAGACAGACAAAATTATTTTAAAAAAAAATATGATCAAATAGTTTGGAGAGATACCATGACCGATTTTATAGCATACTGTGGATTGGACTGTGAGACTTGTGAAGCTCGTATTGCAACAGTCAATGATGACAATGAACTTAGAGCCAAAGTTTCAAAGCTTTGGAGCGAACTGAATAATGTGGAAATCAACCCTGAAATGATAAATTGCACAGGCTGTAGAATAGAAGGTGTAAAGACTCCATTCTGTGATTCCATTTGTCCTATCAGACAATGTGCTTTAGAAAAGGAATATGAGACTTGTGCAGACTGCAGTGAAATGGAAAAATGTGAAAAGCTTGGAATGATTTTTACAAACAATGAGAATGCACTTCAAAACTTGAAAAGCATGAAAAATAAATAGCATATTTACACATAATCACAAAATCACAAATGCATCATAACATTCAATTAATTTAATAAAAATGACGACCAATTATATTAAAAATAAATCACAAAGTTGTTAAATTATGAAAGGTACATACTGTTTAATAATAGCTATGAGAAAAAGTGAGAAACTTAAAATAGGAAATCTATATCAAGACCATAATTTTAAGAAAGGTTACTATGTTTACATAGGATCAGCAATGAATTCACTTCCAGCAAGAATCAATAGGCACTTATCTGATGATAAGAAAATGCATTGGCATATAGATTACCTTTTAAAAAGTGAAAATAGTGAAATAAGAGATGTCCTGTTCAATATTTCTGATGAGAAGATAGAATGTGATTTGGCATCGACAATAGCTGAAAATGGTGAGGAAATAGCTAAATTCGGATGTTCCGATTGCAGTTGCAAATCCCATTTGATATACTTCAGAAGAAAAAGGGATGCGGTGAATTCTGTAAAAAGTGCATATGAGAAGTTAAATGTTGAATATCATAATTTAAACTATTTTAAAAAAAGAATTATGAAGAATTAAAAAATAGTTTATAAAATAAGTTTAAAAAAATGATAAAAAAATAAGATAAAAAAAATAATAAGTCATTAGTCTAAGAATGACTTAAAGAAATTTTCAAAATCTTCATCTTCCATTGGCTCTGGAGTAGAGAAATTATCATTGTTGAAGATATCATTTGCTAATTTTCTATAATCCTCAGCTTCATTTGACTGCGGAGCATATTCAACTACTGTTTTTGCATCCAATTCACTTCTTTGAATCAAATTGCTTCTTCCAATAACTCCAATAACCTGAGTGTTGATTTCTTTTGCAAAGGAACTGACTATTTCCTCTTCATTTTCAATGCCCTTGCAATTGCAGATGATACCGCCAAGATTTCCTTTTAGCTTTTTGATTCCTTTGGAAATATTGTTTGCAGCGTATAAGGACATGTATTCCCCAGATGATACAATAAAGACTTCATCAGCGTAATCCTCTCTAAGAGGTACGGAAAATCCTCCACAGACAACATCACCTAAAACATCATAAAGAATGACATCAAACTCTTCGTCAAAGGCATTCAAATTCTCTAAACGTTTCATGGCAACGATAACACCACGTCCTGCACAACCCACTCCAGGTTCAGGACCTCCGCTTTCAACACATTTTATTTGATTAAATCCTTCAAAAACCAAATCAGCAAGTTCTGGATTTTTGTTGTCTTTTAATGTATTGACAATTGTAGGTATTCTTTTACCACACAATGTTCTTGTAGTGTCTGACTTTGGATCACAGCCAATCACCATGACCTTCTTATCATCTTCACTATAAGCTGCCGCAATATTAGCCACTGTAGTACTTTTGCCGATACCGCCTTTTCCATAAATAGCTATTTTCTTTTGTCTTTTCATCTTTACACCAATCAGTCTTCTCTAGGAATCAATTTGTAAACGAAATCGCTTTCCCTTAATTTTTCATCAATAGCTATTGCTACATTAGAACCTTTTAAAGCCTTTTCAATAGCGTTTCCATCAATTTGCATAGAATCAATTACATGGGTGATTGAACCTGTTGTAGGTCCTTGAACCATAATCTCATCGCCAATAGCCAAATCATCCCATATCTTAAGTTCTGCTACCTTAATCTTATTATAATAATTCACAACCTTTCCAATATCCTTCTTAATGAATTTGGATTGGTTGTTCTCACTGATTTCATAAGGAACATCAAAGTAGAATCCAGTATCATATCCTCTGTTGAATACCTTCATCAGCTCTTCCATCCATTGAGGATTGTACTTATAATTCTCAGGATCATTTTGATATAAGTCAATAGCTTCCCTATAGACCTTAACTGCTGTTGCAACATAATCAGGAGATCTTGCCCTTCCTTCTATTTTAAAGGAGTCGATTCCAGCATCTATAAGTTCTGGAATATGTCCTATCAAAGCCATATCCTTTGGAGAGAAGAAATTTGTCCTATAGGAATCATCATAGGAATTGGATATTATGAATGATTCATCATCACATTCGGAAGTGTTGATGACATCATCATTTTCATCCTCTTCAAAGCTTAATTTCCATTCTTTTCTGCAAGGTTGGAGACAATCTCCACAATTTGCACTTCTGCCATAAAGTCCATAGCTCAAGAAGCATCTGCCTGATATTGCCATGCACATTGCACCATGAATGAAAACTTCAGTTTCAATGCTTGAATCAGTTTCTTTGAGCTTTTTGGTAATTTCCTTTATCTCTTCCAAGGACAATTCCCTTGATAGAATAGCCCTTTTGGCACCTAATCTTTCCAAGGTCTTCAATGCATAGAAGTTAGTTGTATTTTCCTGAACGCTTACATGAGCTTCAAGACCGTTTTCAGTTGCAAGATCTATCAAGGCAATGTCAGATAAGATTATGCCATCTGCTCCATATTCCTTGATATAAGGCAATTGTTCCTTAAGTCTTTCAATATCCTTATCCTTCATTATGGTATTTGTACAGACATATAATTTAGCCCCATACTCCTTTACCATTTCACTTGCCTTTTTGATGTCTTCCAAAGAGAAATTGCTTGCATTAACCCTCATATTAAGCTCTTCAAAGCCAATATAAACTGCATCAGCACCATTCTTTAATGCGCTGGTTAATGAAATGAAATTTCCTGCAGGAGCCAATAATTCTACCATAAAAAACAACTCTAAAAACTATTAAAAATATTCGAAAAATCTTAAAAATGCCCAAATATAAAAAATACCTAAAAATACTCAAAAATACTCAAAAATAACTTTATAATCTAAAAATACATAATAATTTTAAAAAAATAAAAGATAAATAAAAAATAAAAGGATGAAGATTATTTTTCTTCATCTGTTGGACCTTTAATGGTCTGATAATAATCGTAGTAGGATTCAGCTTCCAAGTCCTCAGGTATTTCAGTTGGATAATCTTCAGTTATGCATCCTAAACATAAGTTTTCTCCATCAATGCCAATAGCTTCAATAAGAGATTCTATACTGATGTAACCTAAGGTTTCAGCACCTAACTGTTTTCTGATTTCTTCAATTTCCAAATTGGCTGCAATCAATTCATCTTTGGTAGCCAAAGCAACACCATAGTAACATGGAGCGATAACCGGTGGACAACCGATTAACATATGAACCTCTTTAGCTCCTGCTGCCTTAAGGATTCTGACTAAAGATTCTGAAGTGGTACCTCTAACGATACTGTCATCAATTACAACAACACTTTTTCCTTCAAGTTCATGTTTTAATGGATTTAACTTAAGCCTTACAGCAATTTCACGTTCTGTTTGAGTTGGCATAATGAATGTTCTTCCAACATACCTGTTTTTGATTAGACCTTCACCATAAGGAATGCCTGAAGCCCTTGCATAACCAATAGCTGCAGGAATTGATGAATCAGGAACAGGTAAAACTAAATCTGCATCAATAGGGTTTTCTTTATATAATGCCTCTCCAATTTTAAGCCTTGCATTGTAAACGCTTCTCTCATCAATCACACTGTCTGGACGAGCAAAGTATACATATTCAAACATACAATGTGCTCTTCTGGAACCTTTTGCAGATGGCAAGATATATGAATTAATCTTATTGTCCTTAAAGTATAGCAATTCACCAGGTTCCATATCACGAATGATTTCTGCATCTATAACGTCAAATGCAACAGATTCAGATGCAACAACAAAATGGTCCCCAGTTTGACCTAAAATTAAAGGTTTCATTGCCATAGGATCTCTTAAAACATATAATTCATCATTGATTAAAATAACTAAGGAATAGGAACCGATCAATTTTTGAGAAACATTATCAATGACTTTGAGAATGTCCGCTTCATTTTTGAATTCCTCTTTGATTAAATAACAGACAACTTCAGAATCAGTGTCTGATTTGAATTCATATCCTTTTTTAGTTAATTCATCTCTTAAAGAACCTGAATTTACAATGTCTCCATTGTGAGCCATAGCGATGAATCCATCATTCAATTCTGTGAAGAATGGCTGTGAGTTTTCTATTTTTGATTGGCCTGTGGTAGAATATCTTACATGACCGATACCTACATTACCAGTTAAACTTTTAATTAAATTATTATCAAAAACATCAGTTACCAATCCCATTCCACAGTGGAAATTCAACCCATAATTAATGTTATGAGTAGCTATACCTGCAGATTCTTGTCCTCTATGCTGTAAAGCATATAAACCATAATAAATTAAGTGAGAAACATCCATAAGGCCATCTTTAGAATGTATTCCAACAATACCACATTTATCTTTCAATATATAATCTCCATTAACCCTATTAAGACATAAAAACGTTTTAAATATTCTTATGATAATTGTAAATATAATATTAAAAATAACTTAAAGAAAACAATTAAGTTAAAAATTATAATACATAAATATTTATAATTTTTCTAATATTTATAATAATCTTTTTAGTGAAAATTTTAAGAGAAAAATAGTTAAAAATAAGTTAAAACGGTTAAGAATTC
>NZ_JAZNIB010000078.1:0-3977 GCF_045577275.1 Methanobrevibacter sp. | reverse complement strand
AAATTTATTTAAAATGTATTTTAAAAAAAATCAAAAAATAAAAGCATATGAAAATATTAAAAATATGAAAATATTAAAAATATGAAAAAATCAAATTGATTAATTACGATTTATTGTAATGGTGATAAAATGAAAGGAATGATATTGGTTATGGATGGGATGGCAGGCCGTCCCTTAAAAGAACTTAACAATCAAACTACACTACAGGCAGCTAAAACTCCAAATATGGATAAGATGGCAGAAAGAGGAATTACCGGATTGATGGACTCAATTGCTCCTGGAATCATCCCAGGAAGTGACACAGCACACTTATCCATTTTAGGTTACAACCCTTATGAGGTATACACTGGAAGAGGACCATTTGAAGCTGTTGGTGTCGGTGTGGATGTTATTCCTGGAGATATAGCATTCAGATGCAACTTCTCAACATCAGATGAAAATGGAATCATTACAGACAGACGTGCTGGAAGAATCAGAGATGGAACTGATGAACTTGTAGCAACCTTAAATACCATGAAGCTTGAAGGCTATGAAGACATCCAAATCATATTCAAGGAATCAACCGGACACAGAGCAGTTTTAGTGCTTAGAGGAGAAGGATTATCCGGAAAAGTTAGTGACGCAGACCCTAAAGTGGAAGGAAACAAACCTAAAGTAGTCAAAGGACTTGACGGAAGCCCAGAAGCTGAAAAAACTGCAGACATCTTAAATAAATTAGTTGCTAAAACATATGAAATGACCAAAGACCATCCAGTAAATCTTAAAAGAATAGAAAACGGTGAACCACCAGCCAATATTGTCATTCCTCGTGGTGCAGGTGAAGTGCCTGAAGTGGAAAAGATCAACGACAAGTATGAAGTCAATTCCGCTTGTATTGCAGAAACCGGACTTATTATGGGTATCGGCCGCTTTGCAGGAATGGACATCATAGAGATGGAAGGTGTAACCGGTGGAACTGACACAAACCTTGAAAACATCAGGGACACAATCATAGACCAAGTGAACAATAGTGAACATGACTTCTTCCTAATCAATATTGACGGAGCAGATGAAGCAGGTCACGATGGAAATGCAAAAGAAAAAGTTGAATTCATTGAAAAGGTAGATGAAGTTGTAATGAGCGAACTTCTTAAATTGGAAGACTGCTACATCTTTTTAACTGCAGATCATGCAACCCCTATTTCCGTCAAAAACCACTCCGGAGACCCTGTCCCTATATTAATCAATGGTCCTGAAGTCAGAGTGGATGATGTCTGTGAATACAACGAATATGCTGTGGCAAAAGGTGCCATGTGCAGAATCAGAGGTGCAGACGTAATGAACATACTTACCGATTTAATGGGATACGCACATAAATTCGGAGCTTAATTCGTAAATCAGTACAAATCATAATTATGGAGTTAAAATATGGCAAATAAAAAACTGTTTGGAACTTCTGGAATCCGAGGAAAAATCGGTTCAGAAATCAATTCAGAATTGGCATTGAAAATAGGTAAATCATTGGCCAAATACTTAAACAATACTGGAAAAGTTGTTATTGGATTTGATACCAGAACTACAAATAGAATGCTTGAACAGGCAATTACTGCAGGGCTTAACGAGCATGGTGTAGATGTAATTAAGATTGGTATGGTTCCAACACCTCTTGTAGGATATGCAACCTTAAAGCTTAATGCTGATGCTGGAATAATGCTTACCGCATCCCACAACCCTTCAGAATACAATGGAATCAAACTCTGGAATAAAAACGGTATGGCTTATACACCAGAACAGGAAGAGAAAATCGAAGAAATATACTATAATGAGGACTTCGGTTTTGTTGAATGGGACAAGATAGGAATCATTAGCCACAATGATGAAATCAAAAAGCAATATATCGATGACCTATTGGATATTGTTGACATCAAGCCTGGCCTTAAAGTGGTTATCGACTGTGCATGCGGTGCAGGATCTGAACTTTCCCCAATATTGTTTAGAAAAGCTGGCTGTGAAGTCATTACATTAAATTCACAAGTTGACGGATTTTTCCCTGGAAGAAATCCAGAACCTAATATAGCAAACCTCTCAAGCCTTATGGCAACAGTTGTTGCAACCGGTTCAGACCTTGGAATTGCTCACGATGGTGATGCAGACAGAATGATAACTGTTGACGAAAACGGTAAGGTTTCAGACTTTGACAAGCTTCTTGCTCTTGTATCCAAGAAATTTGGTGGAACAGTTGTAACTACCGTCGATGCAGGATTATGTATGGATGAGGCAATGGCTGAAGTAGGTGGAAAAGTTCTCAGAACCAAAGTTGGAGACGTCAATGTCGCTGAAGTGATGATTGAAGAGAATGCAAGCTTTGGTGGAGAGCCATCAGGAACATGGTTGCATCAAGACTTCTGCATGTGTCCAGATGGAATATTGTCAGGTCTTAGAATGGCTGAAATCGTTTCCAAAGAAGGAAAATTATCAGAACTTCTATCACAGTTTAAAGACTATCCTCACTTAAGGGAAAAGGTGATCTGTTCCAAGGAAGAAAAGATAGCTGTTATGGAAAATATGGAAAGCCTTTTATCCGATGCATTTGATGACATTTCTGAAATCAATACAATCGATGGTGTCAGATTGACCTTCAATGATGGAAGTTGGGTTTTAGTCAGACCTTCAGGTACTGAAGATTATGTAAGAATAACTTTAGAAGCTAAAACACAAGAAAAAGCAGAGGCAATCAGAGATACCTGTACTAAAATTATTAAGGAGAATATCTAATTATTCTCTCACTTTCTTTTTTTATAAAACGATTATTTGTTTTAATGATTACGAATTAAATTTTTTAAAATCAAAAATAGATTTGTAAAAATTGAAATAAGAAAAATAGTAAAAAATAGATAAAAAATTAAAAAAATAAAAAAATAAAGAATTCTAGAAAACTTATTCGTCTTCGGTAATGATTCCTTCAATACCTGCAGCACATTGAGGGCATACCCAGTCATCTGGGAAGTCTTCGATAGGTCCTGCTGGTACTTTGTAAGTTTCATCTCCGGTTTCAGAATCCCATGTGTATTCACAGTGCATACATACATATTTTACCATTATAATCACCTTTTTTTAAATTATTTAATTAAACAGTATTAGTTAATTAACTATAATTCTAATATGTATAAACTTATATAAAAAACTTTTTTAATTAATTTATTAGAAAACTTAGAAACTAAATTTCATATCCATTTATATATTTATATAGAAAAAATAGAATATATTAAATAATTATTTAAATGAATAAAAAGTAATATAAAAATATACTATTCTAATATTTGATTTGAAAAATATCAAAATGAAAAATAACCGATATTTTTTATCAAATAGGGAAAATTTAAAACACTAAAAATTTAAAAAAATTAATTTTTATGAAAAAATAAAAAAAAGGGAATTGGAGGAATTAGGTGAAAGCTATAATTTTAAGTGCAGGTGAAGGAACAAGAATGAGACCTTTAACTCTCACAAAACCTAAGACAATGTTGCCTGTTGCTGGAAAACCTATTATACAATATAATATAGAAGCATTGCGCGATTGCGGTGTGAAAGACATTCTCCTTATTGTGGGGTATAAGGAAGAAATAGTTAAAAATTACTTTAAAGATGGATCACAGCTTGGAGTAAACATCAGTTATGCAACCCAAAGCAAATTAGAGGGAACTGCAGATGCTATAGGTTATGGAAAAGACTTTATTGAAGACAGTTTAATCACTCTTAACGGAGACATCATCCTTGATGTTGACATTCTCACAGAAATAATTGAAGATTATGAAAAGTCAAAACCGGATACTCTAATGGTGCTTACTGAAGTGGAGGATCCAAGTGCATTCGGTGTAGTTGAATTGGATGGAGACAATATCATAAATATTGTTGAAAAACCTAAAAAAGGAGAAGCTCCAAGCAATTTAATCAACACAGGAATTTACATCTTCAACAAGGACATCTTTGATAAGATT
>NZ_JAZNIB010000077.1:0-9238 GCF_045577275.1 Methanobrevibacter sp. | reverse complement strand
ATCTGCGGAATCATATCAACAGTGTTTTCAGTCATAAGCCCTCTTTTAATAGGATTTGCTACAACTGCAATATTTGAGGGCATAAACTCTGGGAATATGGATTTGAATCATATAATCAATCTGCTCATTGCTATAGTGGTATTATATATCATAAGCGCACTCTTCTCATATCTTCAAAGTTATCTCCTGCTTGACATTACAACTGACATAAGCTATAATCTAAGAAAGGATTTGGTTGAAAAGGTAACTCACCTTTCAATGGGTGATTTGGATATAAACACCAGAGGAGACATCTTATCAAGAATCACAAACGATGTAGACTCACTCCAATCAGGAATTGTTCAAACATTCAACCAATTGTTGACTGGAGTCATTACAATAATCGGCGTTACAGTGATGATGCTCTCCATTAACCTATGGTTAACCCTTACTACAATAGTATTGGTTCCAATAGCTTTACTGATTATAACATACATAACAAAATACTCACAGGATTACTATCTAAAGCAGCTAAGATACAGAGGTAACCTGAATGGACAAATTGAAGAGTCCTTTACAGGCCATGAAATCATTAGAGCATTCAATCAGGAAGAGGAATCCATGAGAATCTTTGAAGTGGAAAATGAAAAATGGTATGAACAGGAATGGAAATCCAAATTCTTCTCAAGCCTATCAGGTCCTTTCGTGCATTTCATTTCCAACCTGCAATATGTAATCATATCCGTTCTTGGAGCTGTTCTCGTACTTCAAAGGGCAATAAGCGTCGGAGACATTTTGGCATTTATCCAATACTCCAAAAACTTCACAACACCTATCGAACAGGTCACAAGAATAATGAACATGATACAGACTGCAATGGCTGCAAGTGAAAGAATATTCGAATTCCTTGAAATAAGGATTGAAGAAAACCCTTCAAAAGAGCAGATCAATGCAATCAATGATGAAATCAGCTTTGAAAATGTCAGCTTCGGTTACAGCGAAGATGAACTTGTAATCAAAGACCTTTCATTTAAAGTCAAGAAGGGAGAGAAAATAGCTATTGTAGGTGAAACTGGAGCAGGAAAAACAACAATTGTGAAACTGCTCATGAGATTCTATGACTTAAACAGCGGTGAGATAAAGATTGATGGAGTCAACATCAACAATTACGACAAGCATAGCGTAAGATCCCTTGTAGGAATGGTGCTTCAAGACACTTGGCTATTCAATGACACAATATACAACAATATTCGCTATGGTAAGTTGGATGCCACTGAAGAGGAAGTCATAAACGCTTCAATAGAGGCTCATGCAGACCATTTCATCAGGCAAATCCCTGAAGGATACGAAAGCGAACTTAACGAAGATGCAGACAATATCTCCCATGGTCAAAAGCAGCTCTTGACAATTGCAAGAACCATTCTCTCAAACAAGCAGATATTAATTTTGGATGAGGCAACATCTTCAGTTGATACAAGAACTGAAAAGATCATCCAAGAGGCTATGGATAAATTGATGAAGGACAGAACAAGCTTCATCATCGCTCACAGATTGTCTACTGTCAGAAATGCAGATAAGATAATTGTAATTGAAGACGGACATATCATCGAGCAAGGAAGCCATGAAGAGCTGTTGGAGCAAAAAGGATATTACTACAATACCCTGAATACACAAAATAAGGAGAGTATCATATGAATAAGGAAAATAATTCAAACCATCATTTTGATTTTAATGAGGTAAATAATCAATTATTGTTCCATAAATTCATTATGATAAATGAGATTCTGGATAAAAGAATCAAAAAGCAAAATCCAGAAATGAAAAGCATTACAAAGGGACAAGGCAGACTGATCATTCTTTTAAAGAGAAAAGACGGATTTTCTACTAAGGAATTGTCTGAAATATTGAATATCAGTGTAACTTCCCTTAATGAAACCTTGAATAAGCTGGAACAGCAAAACCTCATCAGAAAGGTTCCCTCTCCTAAAGACAAGAGGGTTCTTCTTGTTGAATTGACAGAAGAGGGTAGGGCATTGGAATTTAAGAATCATGATGATATTGATATCTTTGACACTTTAAGCGAAGAGGAAAAGGAAAACTTAAATGAATATTTGAATCGCTTAACTATTGCACTCCATAAGAAATTCAAGGAAGAAAACCCTGAAAGATATGAAAAGATAATCAAAAACAGAAAGGAAATCTTTGAGAAATACTTTAAGGAAGATGATCCGAATGGAGAATGGTTGAAAATGATGAAATGCAATAAAAAACGATAAAAATAGAATACTGAAAAAATCAAATAACCATAATAAGAAAAGAAAAAAATAGAATATTAAAAAAATAATTAAGAGTGAAAACTCTTAATTATAACTCTTTTTAACCTATTGGAGTACAAATCCACCGTTAGGTGAAATAACTTGTCCAGTTAAGTAGCCAGCAGTCAAGATGTATTCAAGTGCACCTGCGATTTCTTCCACTTCACCAATGTGGCCGAGTGGGATGGTTGCTGCAAGAGCGTTTAATTCATCTTGGTTTACTCCACGTAACATGTCTGTCATGATCATACCCGGAGCGATTGCATTTACACGTACTTTTCTAGGAGCAAATTCCAATGCTAATGCACGGCATAAACCGATTACACCAGTTTTAGCAGCACAGTAGTCTGCTTGGTTAATTACACCGGTTAATCCACCTACAGATGCTGTACATACGATTGCAGTGTCACGGTCTACCATATATGGTAATGCTAAGTGGCACATGTGCATCATACTTACAAGGTTTGTGTTGATTACAGCTTCATATTTTTCTGGTTCTAAGTCAATGAAATTACAGTTGTTGGTAATACCTGCATTGTTTACAAGTGCATCAATTTCTTCACCAAATTCTGCAACAGCAGCTTCTACTAATTTTTTGCAGTCTTCAAATTTACTTACATCTGCTTGTACTGCAATAGCATTAACACCATATTCAGATTTAAGTTCTTCAACTAAGTCTTCAGTTAATTGCTTAGATGAGTCACTGCGATAGTTAATAGCTACATTGTAACCTAATTCACCTAATTTTAAAGCCATAGCTTTACCGATTCCTCTGGATCCACCAGTAATAATTGCATTTGCCATTTTTTCACCTCAGTTAATTTAAGTAAAATTTTAATTAATTTAATTAATTAAAGCTTTACAATTATAAATATAATTTAGGTGCACTTAAATTTTTCTAAAACTTCAAAAGTAATACTAAAAAATTAAAAAGAGAACTGTAATCACATAAAAAACATAAAAAATAATACAAAAAAGTGTCAAAAAATAAAAAAATTGTTTATTTTAAAAAAAGGCAATTGTTATTTTATAAAAATAGAAAAAAATAAAACTTATTTTTTAGAATTGCCTAATTCATAAGTCTTATTTACAATAAGTTCAAATAAATTGTCTGTTTTTAACTCGATTGGTTTATGAGGATTTACAATAAAGCTAAGTGCCTGTTTGGTAATATCCTCTAAATCAGTTGTTCTATACATCAATCCATTGTTTACATAAAACTGATCAACAGATAGGGTGTCTCCAGGATAACAGGAGATTACAGGAGTCTGTAGAATAGCTGCTTCCCTATTCATTGTTCCACCAGCACCAATGACAAGGTCACATGCCTTGATTATGCTTGAAGTATCAACTGGAGGCTTAAGTATTGTTACATTCTTGATTCCTTCAAAAATCTCAGCTTGTTCCTTAAATCTAGGAAGAATAAGAATGTTTGCATACTCCTTCAATACATCCACAACTGGAGATAAAACTGATTTTCTGCAATCTGTATTCAAATAGGAAGCAAGAGATGGTTCAGGTCTCATTAAAATAGTCTTTTGAAGTGGCAAATCAAGACCTAAATCATCGAAAATATTTTCATTGAACTTAAAATTGTTGAAGTGCATAAGTTCAGAAGTTCCATTATATTTGATGATGTCATTTGGATTTGCTCCATACTGCAATAATTTCCACTCATCGATGATGCTTGGAACTATGATTTTGCTGCATAAAGGAAGTGTCAACTTATTTGCAGCAGTTGCATGCTCATTGTCCAAAACGAATAGGCTTGGAATTCCAAGACCGAAAGCTACTCTTGGAAGTTCAATTGAGTGTTTTGATAGCGCTACATCAAAGTTTTCACCAGAAATCAAATCTGCCAAATTGACAACACGTTCAGCACTTTCCTTAAGTTTCTCTTCCAATGTGACTCCATGCTTACCTACAGATACAAAATCAATGTCATACATATCCATTAACTTATGGATATCTCCAAATTTACGTGCGGTAACTAAAACGTCATCTCCTTCATCTTCAAAATATTTGATAACATCCTTAAAAAATCTTACATGAGGAGCGTTTGATATATCAATCCAAATTTTCATGAAATCACCTTTTATAAATATTATTTTAGTAATACTTAATAAATTTTAGTAAAATTAGAAAGAAAAAAACAAAATATGATGAGAATAATTAAATGAATAAATTAAAAAAATAAAAAAAGATGGTTGAAAACAACCATTGAAAAAAGTTTTGGTCAAGGTTTTTGACCGAAGGTCAAAAAGCTTGAATTAATGATGATGTTCATGCTCATGACTGTGTTCGTGACCATGACTATGTTCATGAGTGTGCTCATGACTGTGTTCGTGTTCATGATCATGGTCATGATGATGGTGATGTTCAGCTTCATGTGCTTTAGCATCTTTAATAGCTTCAATCACTTCATCTAATCCAATACCTTCTTTTAAACTGGTAGTGATGACTTTTACATCAGGATTAAGTTTTTTAGCATCAGCAACCATCTTATCAGTGCTTGCACCAACAGCATCAGCCAAATCAATCTTATTAATGATAATCAAATCAGAGTCTTTGAAAATGTAAGGGTGTTTTTCTACAGTGTCGTCACCTTCGGTAACACTTACAACAACTACTCTCATATGAGAACCTAATTGGAAGTCAACCGGACAAATTAAATTACCTACATTTTCAATGAAAAGATAATCTATATCATCGAGAGGAAGGTCACCTAAACCATGACCTACTAAATGTGCATCCAAGTGACATTCAGTACCTGTATTCAATCCTACAACAGGTGCATTGTGAGATTTTATTCTATCAGCATCGAAATCACTGATGATATCTCCTGCAAGCACACCTACTTTTTCATCAAGATTATCAATCAAATCTTCAATAAGAGCTGTTTTACCAGATCCAATAGCTCCTACGAAGTCTACACAAAAGATATTGTGGTCTTCCAATAAATGTAAATTTTTATGTGCTAATCTGTCATTAGCATCCATAATGTTCTTTGCTATCTCTACATCTGCAATCTTATGCATATGATTCACCTTCTAAACATATAATTTTATAATAAGTTTAATAATTTTAAAAATTTGGACAATATTTTTAATAGTTCATGATAAAAGTATAAGAATTTTTAATTGATGTATTAATTATATCAATAGAATTTCTTGTTGTGATTTATTCCTCACTTTCATCATCTTCTTTTTCAATACTTATGCTTTTAACGGTAATGTCCTTACCGTTTATAACTTCAACCCTATGGCTTTCACATTTAGGGCATAAGATCATAGGTGCATAATGGTCACTGTCATCAATATCACCTACACCTTCAAAGCCACAGTTGTGACATTTGATATCAACATCAATAGTATTAATGATCATCTTGGCATTTTTAGTAAGCTCTTCGCCCTCAAACATAACACCAAGCATAAACTTCAATTGTTCAGGATTCAACATAGCCAACCTTCCGATTTCAATAACCACTTCAGTTACTTCAATCGCATCGTTTTCTTCCGCTGTGTCATAAACTGTGCTGAAAATCCCTTGAGCCATAGCAAATTCGTGCATTCAATATCTCCAAATATAAATTAATTAAATTATAATATAATATTTTCATTAATGTAATATAAAACTATTGTTAATAAATAAAACAATTATTAATTCAATGAATAAGCAGTAATACTTTTTTAAAGAAAATAAGAGAAAATAAGAAAAAATAAAAAATAAAAAATAAAAATATTTTTTAAAATATAAATTTATCTTAAAGCATCTGCGATAAGTTTTGCTAAAGAAATTGTGCTGACATCTGATTTCAAGGTGTCTGTACTTGACAAGTCACGAGCACCGGCAGCCATGATCTTTAAGACAGCATCGTTAACAAGCACTGGGTGAACACAGCATACATCTACAGATTTTGCACCATGTTCCTTTAGGATGCCTATAGCATTGACGATTGTACCACCAGTAGCTATGATGTCATCAATGATGATTGCCTCTTTTCCTTTAACTGAATCAATGTTGACTTTGGAATCCTTTTTGACCTTATCAAGGTCTTCAGTGTCAAAATCACATTGAACATCCACGATTCTTGTTTCAACCTTATCAGGTCCTAATCTGACTTTACTCATATAGGTACAGTTGCAACCAAGAATCTCAGCTATTTCTTCTGCAAAATCCAAAGCGCCTTTATCAGGAGCAATGATAATAGGATTTTCAACTTTATCTGCAAGGTATTCAGCAATTGGAGGCATAGCAGAAAGGTTTGCAGTTGGTATATTGAAGAAATCCCTAACGCTATCTTCGTGCAAGTTGATGGAAATGAATTCGTCTGCACCGGACTCTTCAATTAAATTAGCTACCAATTGAGCAGAAATAGCTTCTCCATCCTTGAATCTTAATTCTTGTCTACCATACCCTAAATATGGAACAACCACTTTGACATGTTCTGCCCCAAGGTCTTTAAGAGTTCTGAGTATAAACAATAATTCAATTAAATTTTCATCTTGAGGAAAACCTGTTGATTGGATGACAGTTACATTCTTTTCAACTTCCCCCTTGATTCTGATATATCTTTCACCATCTGGAAACTTTTTAGTTTCAAGAGGACATAAGGTTTCTCCTAATTCCTTTGCAACATTTGCTGCCAATTTTTGTGATGCTGAACCACCAATTATCAAAATAATCACCAAAAGTATTGTTTTTAATCTTATATTTTTAATCTAAATTTAATAATTAATTAAATTAATAATACAATAATATTTTTATTAATGTTTATAATTAAATATTACTATTTTTAAAAAAATTAGAGAATGGGAAAATAAATTAATTTTAAAAAATTAGAAAAAACAACTAAAACAATTAAAATAGATAGAATATATGGAATAGGTAAAAAAATAACTGAAAAAAAGTTAAAAAAATAGTTAAAAAACAGTATAAAAAAATAGAAAAAAGAAAAAGTTTGATTAAACTTTTTCAAAAAGCTTGGATTATCTGCTTACAGCTTCATTACTGTCTCTTCTAATAGAAACTGTATGAGCCAAGACTAAAGATCCTAGGAACAGGAAAGTCAGCAACGCCATACCATTAACGGTCCTGTTAAATAAGAAAAGACCGATGATTGCTTGAGCTATGAAACCAGTAAGGGAACCTATTAAAAGAACTTCCTTACCTAAATATTTCCTGTTTTTGCTTTCTCTTTTACGTCTGTACTCAACAAGGATTTTTAATCCGACTACAATTGTTCCCAATACTAACAAGAGCAATATGATGAATGTAAGATATCCGAAGTCATAAGCATAACCGAAAATACCTGGAAGCATATAATCGATTGTATCTTTCTTAGTTACCAATAGACCAAAGAAGAGAGGGAATGGTAAACCAAAGAGCAAAATAAATTGCATCGGTAAACTGATATATCCATCTGCAAATCCGGAACTATTAGACCAGTAGGAAGAAGCAGGATCATGCCCAATTAACCAAGTGTTCTCAACCACCAATTTTAAACTGGATACTGAGTTTTGAGCCAATCTTGAAATCCTTAACATTGGAGAGAAGATTTCCATACCACTGATTCTTGCAACGATTTCCAAAAGTCCAAATGCAACTAATCCTAATCCGAAGAATGTTAAAATCCTTTTAAGTGTGAGGATAGATTTCTGTCTGAATGACTTGGAAATAATGGTATATCCTATAAATAAACCTACAAACCATAATAATAAGAAAGACCTGTGCATTGCTCCACCAAAGATAGTAATTCCACCAAGGAATATGTAGACTATCTTTTTCAGCCGCGATACATTAACTCCCGACTCTTGCATCACCTTCAGCGAAGCTAATGCAGTCATAATAGCCAAAAGAGCAATTGGTCCGAATGGGTGAGTAAATTCGTGCTGACCAAATGACAATACTAAAAATACCAAGTCCGCACCGAATAAAAGTGTAAAACCTCCAGATAGGAACAATGATAGGAAAGTTACTACACTTAATGAAAGTGGAACTAGATTTAAAATAAATATCATGGTAGCAAGTAAAATCAACCCGACTTCGACTATAAGTTGAAAATGATTTTGAGCTATCAATAACATGAAATCACACAATAAATATTTTATAATAAATTTTAATTTGAATAAAGTAATTGTATAATCTAAAAGATTAAATATACATCATTATTTTTATTTAATTAAGTATTTAAATATTAGGAAAAAAGACAATTGAAAAACAATTAGAAAACAATTAGAAAAAATTAAAATAGAAAAAATAGCAAAATAGTAAAAAAAATATAAAAAAATAGTAAAAACCAGTTAAGAGCATAATACTCCTAACTAGTGAAAATATTTTGATCAAACTTTTTTTAAAAGTTTGTTAAATTATCATAATCTTAATATTACCCATTAATATATCCGGAATAACTGGCAAAAGATTTACCTGTGTAATACTCATTGCTACAGCATCTCCACGAGAGTGTCCTTCACCCCAGTCATGCTGACGGATAGTGTCTAAGATATCATCCCCGAATATGTGGGCTGCTGCCTTATCATTAATAATGACTAAAATATGAGGATTTATACCATAAGTATATTGCATAATCTCCTTTGCATCCTGATATGGATTATCAGTCATATAGATATTATGAAGTGTGTGGCCATTTGCATTATGTGAACTTCCTGGATAAATCCAAGTAAATCCACCATGTAAGCTCCATAAAGCAGCCATATCTACTCCAGGAATATTCCCTTCAGTATCATCTTGAGCTAAAATCAATACATTAGAAAATGCAGTGAATACTAATAAGAAAACTATAATTATAGCAAAAATTCCTATAATCTTTCTGGCTGAACTTGCCATTTAATCACCACCATAATTTTTAATCAAATTATATTTAAACATATTTTTTATCAAGATGTATTTTTACATCTAATTATTATTATAGTTCTATTTAAATA
>NZ_JAZNIB010000076.1:0-9937 GCF_045577275.1 Methanobrevibacter sp. | reverse complement strand
CTCCAAAATGGAATAAAGACAACATCACAGGCTTTTATTTGAGATTAAACAAGAGCAAGGATTCTGACATCATCAATTGGCTTTCGGAGGTTGACAACAAACAAGCATATATCAAGGAGCTCATCAGAGTTGACATTCTTGCCAACAATTCAATTGATTGATACAATTAAAAGACCTTATTTGAGGGCTCTTTGTATCCATAAAGAACACCACACAGAGAAAAGCTGTCTCAATCTCCCTGATGAGATGGCTTTTTTCATGGAAACAAAGACAACATCTCTCCATATAATTAAAAGGGAGGTGATTTTGATGGTTGAGATTTATCTTTTAATGTTGAGAGAAGGAAATCAGAATGCTCAGGTTGAGACATTGCAAACATTGCTGAATGCCAGAGGCTTTGAGGGTGAAGATGGTCAGCCTCTTGATGTTGATGGCATCTTTGGCAATAACACAGATTATGCTGTGAGATCATTCCAAAGAGATGAGAATCTTGATGATGATGGAATTGTTGGTTTTAATACTTGGAGTAGAATCTTGAAAACAGATATTTAATTAAATTACTGAAAAGAACATCAGCAATGGTGTTCTTTTCTTTGTTCGTCATTCACATTCTTTGATTCCTGTCAACATCCCTATTTTACTACATTTGACAATTATCTTGTTTTATGCTTTCCGAATATTTCACAGCTATTGGTGAATAATACATCTGGAGGTGTTTTCATGGACAAACAATCACTTGAGGTTATATTGCAAGGTCTTGAGGTCATGTTCATTGTAATTGAGATAATTATCATTTCTTATGATGTCTTTAAGAAGAAAAAGAAATGAAAAGAGCTCCAGAAATCCAGAGCTCCTCTCTCATCCAATTATGTGATTCTTTATTTCTTTGATTCAATTCCAGCTCTCATCAATTCCTTTGCTGTTGCTTGCATGTTCTTTCCATCCAGAGCCCTGATGATATCAGCATCCTTTTCATTATGGAGCACAATGCTGATTCTCTTGCAATTGGATTTCCAATATTCTTTCATGTAATTTCCATATGTCTGTTTCATCTGTTTCTCCATCAGATTGTCTGTTTGTTCAATCAATTGTTCAAAACAATCAATTTATTGAAATTTCAACATGCACCATGCTGTCTCATTTCTAAACTTGACAATCCTGAGTTTGATTTGTTTTTTAGATTGCCATCCAATTGGGCACAATTGCCCTTCCGAAAAATCAAAAGGGTAATGATGACAATCCTTGAGAATCAATGCCCCCCGTCATGTCGCATCACAATCCTTGAGAGTATAGTCTCATTGCTGTCTCCCAGAGACACTCTCAAGCCCTTCTGTCCTAAGACACCAGCCCCAGCCTCAGCTCTGTTGTTTAAGGTCAGCCACAGCGAATCCCTGACCTGACAGATGAATGATGTGTGATGCTCCACCATTGCACCGAGCTCATTTTTCACCATCACAAGCTGAGCCACACTCTCGTTTTATATTTCAGGGCTTTCAGTTGGGAATCAAGCCCCAGCCATTGCTGGCTCAAGTATTCAATTGTTGTGTTATCTTAAATTGACCAATAAATCTGGTCATTCATGATACATCAATAATCATATAATAGAATGACCAGAATTGTCAATTAAATTTTCATGTAAATCTTTAAGGTAAATTTTTCCTTCCTTGCTTGTTTATTATATTCGATATGTTCAATCAATGATCTCAGAATCTCATTCTTTGCTTTGACATCCATCTCATCATATTTCTGGAGACATCTTTCAAGGATTGGAATCCCTGTCTTGATGTTCTCCATCTCTTGCTCATCCTTGTCATCTGATAATTGTTGCCGAGATTCCAGCAATCCATTCAGCTCATCCTCAAGAATTTTCACTCTTGAGAGGTATTTCTCTTTGGAATAGATGCCCTCCTCCAGCAATTCACAGCATCTCTCAAGCATTGCATCTCTTTTCTTGATCTCAGCATCAATTCTGACAGCCAGATTTGCTCTCTCAGATGCCTTGAGCTCAATCCTTGATGAATTATCATCAATGTATTTCTGAAAGCCTCTCAGAGCCTCTGTGAGCTCCAAGAGCAATTGTCTTTCCACATCTTCAAATTTGGTTGAATGTGTTTTGCAATTTAATGTGTTGCATGATAAATATTTGACCTTTGCTCCATTTATTTTCATGACCATTGATGAGCCACATTCAGAGCATCTGACCAAAGATGCAAGAGGATTGATGATCTTGAGAGACCTTCTGACATTTGGAGCTTTTGATGTGAGCCTCCTCTGTGCCTGAGCAAAGAGCTCTGGCTCAATCAAGGGCTCATGCTTGCCTTTTGTCCATTCATCATCAATCTTGGCATTCTTGACATGGAGCATGCCAACATATGTCTGATTTTTCAAGACCTCTCTGATTCTCTGAGGTTGCCAGCTCTTGCCATTCCTTTGCATCAAGCCACAAGCATTCAGCTGGTGAGCAATCTCTGTCAATCCATCTCCAGAAACATATTTGGTGAATATCATTTTGACCACATCAGCCTCTTTGTTATCTGGAATCAGCACAAATCCTTTGTCTCTCTTTTCTTTGGAGAATCCAAATGGCAACACTGAGCCTGTGTAATATCCCTCAAGCAATGCTGAGATTCTCCCTCTCAATAATCTTCTACATATAGTTTTATATTCCCTTCTTGACATGAACAATCCAAACTCAAAGAATTCCTCATCAATCTCATTGTCTGATGCCAGATCATAAATCTTGGTCAATGTATGAATCTTTGTGTTTGATTTCTTAAAGACCTCCAGAATCTCAGCTTGGTCAGCCTGATTTCCTCTTGAGAGCCTCTCCAGCTCAATGACACAGACAGCATCAAACATGCCAGCCTTGACATCAATCAGGAGCTTTTGCATCTCAAATCTGGCTGAGATGGATTCTCCAGAGACAACCTCTTTATAAATCTTTTTTATTATCAGGTCATTTCTCTCACAATAATCTCTGAGCATCTTTTCATGTCTGGCAAGAGTGACATCTCTGGTCTCATTGTCCTCATCTCTGGATTTCCTCAAATATATTGCAACATTACTCATGAGACCTGTTTCCTTTTATGTATTGAGAAAAATCATGAATGGCTTTCAGCTCAGCCTCAGAATAATTGTCCAGAGTAAATGTCAGAGAATGTCTGTCACCATACACAAGAGCCTCCATGCTCACATCAAAGAATGATGCCAGCTTGCTCAAGTTTTTCAATGTGATTCCTTTGTAGTCTTTTGTATACCATGCATTTATTGTTGAAGGAGCAATGCCAATGGCTTTTGCCAGCTCACTCCTGTTGATTTTGTTTCTATCCATTAAAAATTCCAAATTATATAAAAAATTCAATTGAATCCCTCCTCTTTTCTATAATAATTGATGTTTCAATATCTTGTAAATGAATATCAATAAAATAATAAAAATTTGGTGTATAGTTATAAATTATTATTGCAATAAAGCAAATCAATGCTATCATTTATGGTGTATAAGATTTCAATAAATTGAAATCATAAAACAATAAATTGAAAAGGAGGCTGTGATTCATGGAAGAAATCACAAAAGAAAAGAAATCCAATGTGTTATTCCCAAATCTATTGGCTGAGCTTGCCAGATTAAACATGAGCAAGAGTGAGCTTGCCAATGAGATTGGAATGGCTGTGTCATCTATTTATGGCAAATTCAATGGAGCAACAGATTGGACATTGGAGGACATGGATGCCATCAAGAGAGCTCTGGAGGCTCATGGAGGTCAGGAGACATCTCTTGATTATCTATTCAGGAGGGCTCTGTGATTATCCGTAAAAAAGAGACATCACATGAGGCTTTAAGAGACATTTATGAGGTAATGAGGAGGCACATCAAGGATTCTGATTGTTTCCTCTCACAACAAGAGCTCAGAGAGCTCAAGAAGAATCCAAACAATTTTATATCAGGAGGACATCACAAATGATTCCAAAGGATGAAATGAAAGAAATGAATGAAACATTGTCAGAGGTTGCAAAGATGAAATTTCAATTTGACCTTTTGAAACAGGTCATCATGAATCATCTTGTGTTGAATTATGATGGCACAGGGATGAGGCTTGATGATGACAGATTGCTCATTGAGGTCATGTGCTTGATTGACAATGATGGCATGATGAAACTGTTTGACGAGAGGATAAGGCAAAGGAAAAGAGCTGATGAGACAAGCAAAGAGGTTGCAATGACAAAGGAGGATGACATCAATGGCTGAGACAAAGACAAAGGCAATGAGCTTGAGAGAAAAGCTCATGAGAATTCAGGTTGAGCTGAAAGCTCCAAAGAATTTATATAATTCTTTTGGCAAATACAAATATAGAAATGCTGAGGGCATTCAGGAGGCTCTCAAGCCAATGGAAAAGACCTATAATGTCACAACAATCCTGACAGATGAGATGATTGAGCTCTCTGGGAGAGTTTATGTCAAGGCAATTGCCACAATCATGGATTGTGAAACAGAGGAGATGATCTCAACAACAGCATATGCAAGAGAGGCTGATGCCAAGAAGGGCATGGATGAGGCTCAAGTGACAGGAGCAACATCAAGCTATGCCAGAAAATATGCTCTCAATGCTCTGTTTCTCTTGGATGACACAAAGGATGTTGATTCTGAGGAATATCAGGCACAAAGCAAGGATGCAAAGCCAGCTCAGGCAAAGCCACAGGCTCAGACAGCTCCAGCTGGTCACAGCTATGATGACATCAAAGCCAAATACAATGAGCTGATTGCATATTGCAAGGAAAATGGCTTTGACATCAAGGATGTTGCCAAAGAATTTGGTCTGAATGCAAAATCAACATATGAGGAATTTGACAATGCTCTGAGGAGGCTCATCTATACCAAATCAAAGAAAGAGGCATCAGAGAAGGTGTCTGAATATCCAGAGGAGGTTTAAGCATGCAAGAATCAGTTTCACAGGATAGAGATAAATTTATCGGAGGCTCAGACATTCCAATCATCATGGAGCTGTCTCCATTCAAATCCAGATTTGACCTCTTGCTTGAAAAGGCTGGATATAAAAAGAATGATTTTGAGGGCAATGTGTTCACAGAATATGGCAACACAATGGAATCCAAGATCAGAGACCACATCAATTCAGGGCTCATCTCCACATTTGCTGAGGGCAAGCACATCATGGATGTGCCAAAGGATTGGAATGAGCATCCAAATGGCATGAGAATCAGATGCCACACTGATGGAGAGATCAAAGATGCAATCCTTGAAATCAAGACCACAGCTCAGATATTTGACAGCCTTGATGATTATCAGATTTATTTGGTGCAAATCCTTTTTTATATGGCAATGACAGGCAAGGAAACAGGATTGCTGGCTGTTTACAAGAGACCAGATGACATGGATGAGACATTCAATGCTGACAATCTTCAAATCTGGGAGATTCACATGACAGACCATCATGCTCTGTTGAATGACATCAAGAATGCTGTCTCCAGATTCTTGGATGATCTTCAAAAGGTCAAGAGCAATCCATTCATCACAGAGGATGAGCTCTTGCCAGCTGAGATTCCTGAAATCACAAAGAGAATCATTGCTTTTGAGCAACAGGTCTCAAGAATGAAAGAGCTGGAGAAGAAAATCAAGGCTGAAAAGGACAGGCTCAAGCAAGCAATGGAGACAGCTGGTGTCAAGAAATGGGAGACACCAAATGGATATAAAATCACATTGATTCCTGATGCTGAGGACAAAGCTGTGACAGATGAGTTTTTCAATGCTGAGAAATTCATGGCTGAGCATCCTGAGCTGGTGGAGCAATACATGGAGACCAAGACATCAATCAAGAAGGGCACAAAGGGATATGTCAGAATCACAGCTCCAAAGGAGGACAAATGACATGACAAATTCAGAATTGATTGCAAAGCTGGAGAATCTTGAGGCTATGATGATTCCTTCTTGTTTCAAGGTTGACATGGAGGCTGTCAAAGGTCATATGCTTGAGCTCCTTGACAAGATGACAACAAACAACATGAGCTCATCTGATGTTGTTGCTGTGCTTGAGGTTTTTATTGCATATTTAAGACAGGAGGAATCATGACATTTGAGAGATTGTCAGCTCTCACAAAATTGGTGAGAGAATACGAATGCCACAAGATGCCAGATGAGAATGTTGTCATCCTCATCAGCTTTGACCAGCTGAGTGAATTGAGAGCCATGTGCTTGAAATCAATGATATTCACACAAGAAAACAAAGAATATTTCATGGGCTGTGAGGTTGAGATGGTGCATGAGCATGATTATGTGGCTGTTGCTTATGCAAGAGATGAGAAATGTTATAAAAAACAGGAGGTTAAAAATGAGTGAATATGGCTCAGGAATGTCAATGGCTGAGATGTTCAATCTTGACAAAGAGAGAATCAAGATGGCTCTCAAGGGAGAGCTGGTGTCTGGTGAGGATGAATCTGGATTCACATATGCTCCAGCATCAAAAGAGGAATGTGATGAATATATCCTCAAGGCTTTTGACAATGCTGTTTTTCATTGTCTCGAATGTGCAAGGTCTGGGAGAGCTCTGGAGAAAATCCTGAATGAGCTCTGTGGCATCAAGCCAGAGAATTATTTTTATGAATACATGAAAATCACATCAGAGCTTGAGAGAGAAGATGCTGAGAAATATGAATTTTACTTTGAGGAGGAGCTTGAGACAGGAGAGGAGGGTGATTCTGATGATTAACATGACAGCTGTCATCATCACAGCAATTATTTGTGTCACTGTTGTTGCATTATGCTGGATTGGGAGGAAAAAGCAATGAAAGACTACAAGACCATTGTTGAGACCATTCTCAAGAATCATCCAGATGCCAGAGATTCTGATTTCAGATTATATGGCTGGATTTGTGCCAATCTCAAGCCAGATGTCATGGATTTGCCATTCAAGCAAGTAATGTGGCAACACAGAGAGCTTGATTTGCCATCCTTTGACACAATCCAGAGGCACAGACAAAAGCTCCAGCATGACAAGCCTGATCTGAGGGGCAAGAATTATGAAAAGAGGATGGAAAAGCAATCAGAATATAAAAACGAATTTGGGAGGAGATATTCATGAATAAAGTTGAGTTAATTGGAAGATTGACAAAAGAGCCAGAGATCAAGCTGACATCCAATCAGACACAATATTGCAATTTCACCATTGCTGTTGACAGGAGATTCAAGGATGCCAATGGTCAGAGACAGGCTGATTTCATCAATTGTGTTGCTTGGAAACAGACAGCTGTTTTCATCCAGAAATATTTCCATAGAGGAAACAAGATTGGTGTTGTTGGGAGCATCCAGACAAGGAGCTATGATGACCAGAATGGACAAAAGAGATTTGTCACAGAGGTCATTGTTGATGAGGTTGAGTTTGTGGAATCTCAGCCATCAGCACAGCCATCAACAGCTCCAAATGAGACAGCTGTGACAGCTGACACATCAGCTCCAGCTCCTGAGCCTCAATCTGAGCCAGCTGAATTGCCTTTTGAGATATGAGATGGCAATCCTATAACAAATACAAGAATCAAAGAACACAATATAAGGGCATCAGCTTTGATTCAAAGAAGGAATGTGAATATTACATATATTTGGAGAATCTTGAGGCTCAGGGAGCAATCTCTGAGCTCAAGAGACAGGTCAAGTTTGAGCTCCAGCCATCATTCAAGCACAATGGCAAGACAATCAGATCAATCACATATGTGGCTGATTTCACATACTATGACAAGCAAGGAAAATTCCACATTGTTGACACCAAAGGTGTCAAAACTGATGTTTACTTGATGAAAAAGAAGATGATGCAATATCAAGGGTATGAGATTGAGGAGGTCTGAGGAGGTGAAAGAATGATTGAGGGATATTTGCCAATCATGAGAATCCCAGAGAGTTGTGCTCAATGCAATTTCAAGATTGCCAATGCTCTTGGATTCAAGGTTGTTTATAAATGCAAGGCAATCAAGAATAAAACCAGACTAATCACAGACAATGAGCATCAGCTGACATTGCCAAGACCTGAATGGTGTCCAATCATGGAGATGCCAATCAAATAATCAGATAATTGCATATTATTTTGAAAAAGCCTAAAATTATATATAATTGAGGGCTTTTTTAATGCCTAAACTAAAAAAGGAGGAGACAATCATGGGAAATTTGCACAAGAGTGACCTCATCAGATGGTGCAAAGAGCAAGAGGGCACAGAGGAGCATCCAATGGGCTCAAATCGCACAATCTATGGAGAGATTGTTGACAGAGCTGGGCTGTTTGCTGGTGACAAGAATGGGATTGCATGGTGTGGCACATACTGTGAGGCTGGTGTCTTTGAGAATGTATATTCAGACACAAATCCTGATTATGATGACAATGACAGGAAATGGGACACATTATTCTTTTTATATCAGCCAAATCCATCACAGAATTATGCTTGTGCTTGCAAATGGTTTGCAAGGTATTTCAGAGATGCTGGTGCATGGCATGGCAAGGATGATTTTGAGGAGGGAGACATTGTTTTCTTTGGCTCTGAGGGTGAGGAATATCATCAGGGCATTGTCATTGGGAGACCTGATGACAGATGTGGATTCTATTCATCAGAGGGCAATCATAACAACAGAGTTGAGACAGTATGGCATGATATAGATGAAAACATCTCTGGATTTGGTAGACCAAGATATGATGATGAGGTTGATGAATCAGGACATGATGATTCAAAGCCTGAGCCTCAGCCTGAGCCAACACCAGCTCCAGAGCCAACACCAGAGCCTGTTGATGATGACCATTTCAGAGCTGATTATGCTGGCTCATGGAGAGTTGATGCTCAGAATGGATTGAGGCTGAGAGAATCAGCTGGAAATGGAGCAATCATCACTGTGATGCCTTATAAATCGGAGGTCATTGCATCTGGTGAATATACAACAGTGAATGACATGGATTGGCTCTTTGTCAGCTTTTATGGTGTCAAAGGCTGGTGCTCAAGAGAATGGCTCACAGGTCACAAGGAGGTCTGACATGATGAATAATAAAACATATGACATTTTGAAATATATTGCTCAGATTGTATTGCCAGCTATTGCAACATTGTATTTTGCATTGGCATCAATCTGGGGATTGCCTTATGGAGAACAGATTGTTGGCACAATCACAGCAATTGATGCTTTTCTTGGAGCTCTCTTGATGCTCTCATCCAGAGCATACAACAAGGAGCTTGAGACAAAGGAGGCTGACAACAATGGCAAGTGATAACATCACATTGAAGGACACTGTTGAGCTGATGCTGTCTGATGATTACAAGGATAGATTCAAGGCTGAATATTTCCAGACAAAGCTCAGATATGACAAATTGAACAGGATGATTGTCAAGGCTGATGCTGGCACATTGGAATTTGAGCCTGATTGTCCATTGAATATGTTGAGAGCTCAGCTTGAATCAATGGATGTTTATTTGCACATGTTGGCTGTCAGAGCTGAAAAAGAAGGGATTGACCTGACATGGCAAGGCTGAAAGCATGCTCTGTCTGTGGCAAGATTCATGATGCATCCAAGAAATGCATCAGAAAAGATGCCAGAATGGACAGAGAGCACAAGCTCAGACAGACAAACAAATGGCACAGCAAGAGCCTTGAGATTAGAGAGAGGTCTCATTGGCTCTGTGCTGTGTGTCTGGTCAATGGCATATACAATCATGAATCTCTTGAGGTACACCACATCACAAAGCTGAGAGACAATCCAGATGGCTTGCTTGATGATGACAATCTTGTTTGCTTATGCACAACACATCACAAGCAAGCTGATGATGGTTTACTTGAGCCAGATATGCTGAGACAGCTGGCTCAATTGAGAGATAAAAATCAATTATGGCTCTGACAATTACCAATGAAAGAGAGCCCCCCATCCATTTGAGACCAATTTGAAAGAGCAAAATCAAAATA
>NZ_JAZNIB010000075.1:0-7881 GCF_045577275.1 Methanobrevibacter sp. | reverse complement strand
CCTATTGTGTCTTGCAGACCTTGCAGTACTCACCAATGACGGATTGATGCTTCACGAAGCTATGGTATGCAATTTGCCTGTTGTAATATTAAAAAGAGTGAAGTGGGGCAGATACCATGACATGGTTTCAATCTTCAAAGGGGCAACTGTAGAATGTGACCTTGAAGACTTGGATGAAAAGATTTTTGAAGTCATGGACAATTATGATGAGTTTGCAAAAAGAACCGATGAGTATAGAACAGCTATTTTAAATGTAGGAGACAACATTTGCGATATTGTTGACGGATATTTAAAATAAGTCTAATAGCAATTCTATTCATCATTAAAATCTTATACTATTTCTTTCTATTTTTAGGAAATCATTATCTTATGGTTCCGCCAATTCCCTCAATGAATTCTTCAACATAATCTTTATCTTCCCTTTTGAATAATGTGTAATGGAAGGTATAGCTTTTTTGCGAATCATCTATCTGTTCACCATCATAAACATCAACAATCTCCACATCAATGACAGGTTCAATATTCTTAAACATCTCAAGCAAATGCTTCTCATCACATTTTGAAGGAAGTAGCACTGACAAGTTAAAATGCTCCAGTTGAAGATTATCCTTTTTCCATTCGAAGATCTCATTTTCAGACATTATGTCTACATTGGAAAGCTTGAAGCAAATTTCATCATTTCCTCCGGTTTCAAGTATTACAGATTTTGAACCGACTTCCTTTACAATTCCCATATGCACGTTTTCAGAGTGTTGGTGCTTCAAGCCCACTTCCTTGCCTATTGATTTTGCCAATACATTTGCTTTCTGGGTCAACATGCTTATTGCCTTGTCTGAACGAGCCAATGCGTCTTCATGTCCATCCAAATGCTTTGCTGATTCAACAACAGATTTGACAAAGTCGTCCTCTTTCCCTTCCTCAATCAAATTTGATAGGTATATGCTTTCCTTTATCAATGCTTCCCTTGCATTTGATGTTTCCAGATTATTTTTTTGTATGGAATAGTAGAGATAAGGGTTTTGATAAACCACACGGCTGACCATATCAAGCATAATGGTATAAACAGGGCTTGAAAAGTTTCTGGATTCCTTGACATTGATATTCAGCTTCCTTATTGTTGAAGCGAGGCTAATGTATGAAAAGTGAGTCAATCCCTGGACGATGCTCATATACTTGTCGTGTTCATTTGGTGTTGTGATTACAACTTCACATTCGGTTTTATCTAAATAGTCCTTTACACGAGGCAACCATTTAGGGGATCTGTTTTCGATAGGAGTCAATATGATGATTTGCCTTTGGAGTGTAGGAACTCTTGGGCCAAACATTGGGTGGCATGGCAATATCTCTGCATTTTCCGGAGCATATTTTTTCAATGCTTCTGATGGCTCTGTTTTCACACTTGCAACATCCATTAAGAGTGATCCTTCCGGTGCATGTGGAGCCACTTCCTTGATGGTTTCAACCATATGCTCTATAGGAACGCTGAAGACAATGATATCTGCATCTTTTATGGCTTCAATGTTGTTGTTGCTGTATTCAACAGCTATTTCCTCTGCAACAGCTTTTCCAGTGCTTTCATCACGGCTTGTTATGCGTATGTTGAAGTCATTTTTCAGGTGTTCCGCA
This sequence comes from Methanobrevibacter sp., assembly GCF_045577275.1. Lineage (GTDB taxonomy): Archaea > Methanobacteriota > Methanobacteria > Methanobacteriales > Methanobacteriaceae > Methanobrevibacter. The sequence continues at coordinate 6,255 of NZ_JAZNIB010000075.1, read as the reverse complement.
AACCATTTTCCTAAACCGCGTGTACCTCCAATGATTGTCATATTGCTTTTATCGTTATTTGTCATGTTTGCTCCCCATTATTCATCATGCATTATTGTAATATCAAATAGTTTTTCATCAAACTTTCCAATCCTTATTTTTATAAAATTATATATTAATCATTTTTGATAATTTTTTTAGTCTATTTTTTTCATTCAATCTGTAAAATTTCCTTATACATTTCCTTTAATTCATTTTTAGCATGTTCTGAATAGTGTTCGTTGTCCTTATCATTTTCAATAGCAAACAAGAGCAATTCATAGAACACCTTATTGAATGATTTCCCCTTTTCAGTTAGGAAATATTCTGTATTCTTAGGATCTTCCTCATCTATTTTTTTATAGATTAAACCGTTTGTTTCCATTGTTTTAAGGCATCTGGACAATGATTTGTTATCTAAAGTTTTCCTATTGGTTTGAAATTCATTAAAATGGCTTTTTCCTAAAAACAAGTCTCGCAATATATGCAATGTCCATTTGTTGCTGAGGTATTTCACTGCATCCTCAACTGGATTTCGTTCATACTTCTTTTCATAATAATTCAGTTTTCTTTCATCCATATTTAAATATTGGATTTCAAACACCTTTAAGTTTTCTAATCTGCAATCAAATCAAAATCAATTATTTTTTAAGAATAAGTATGGAAAATCATTTATTTCTAAAAGGTGGCATTGATGCCACATTAAAGATTTATATACTGAACTTTAAACTTTTAATTGGAATTAACTTATTTGGAGATGAAAAAATGCCAGTAATTAGTTTTGATATTGTAGAATTAGAAAAAGAACAAAAAGAAATTTTAGCTAAAGAATTCGCAGAATCTGCATCAAGAGTAACAGGTTTACCAATTGAAATGATTTACGTACTTTTCAATGAAAGGAAAACCGATAATGTCGGTGTTGGCGGAGTTCTTTTAAGTAATCAGGAATACTAAGATTTTTCATTTTTATAAATGGATATTTTCCATTGATTTCCATAGTTTAAGATATTTTGATTAAAGGAGATATTAGATGAATAGTGAAAAAGCAGTTCAGATGACTACCTTTTTAGCAGGCTTGTTTGCAATATGCTCTGGTCTTGCTATAGGTAATTTGTATTGGGCTCAACCTCTCCTGGTGCAAATTACCAACGGTTTTGGACTTTCTGCAGCAAGCGGTGGATTATTGATCACTGCAACTCAAATAGGATATGCAATAGGCATATTATTCATTGTTCCATTAGGGGACTTTGTACGCAGAAAAAGATTGATAAGCATTGTAATGGCATTGTCAGTCATAGCATTGATTTCCTGTGCATTATCTCCTTCTTTCATAATATTGTCCCTATCATTATTCAGCATGGGAATAGTCACAATCTCAGGACAGATCATTTTGCCTCTTGCTGGTGACTTAAGCAAAGAGGAAGAGCGTGGACATATAGTCGGAATCGTTTCCTCTGGAATAACTGCAGGGATATTGTTTTCAAGATTTGCAAGTGGTATCATTGCAGGGCTATGGGGATGGAGATCTGTATACATAATTGCAGCTGTTTTAAACTTGATTATGGCTTTGGTCATAATATACATATTGCCTGAAATTCCAAGGAAAAATAAGCTTGAATCCTATAAAGGACTCATTTTCAGTGTATTCACTACATTCAAAAGACATAAGACATTATTCAGAATATTATTGCACAGCGGATTGATATTCGGTTTGGTATTTAATATATTCTGGACTTCCTTGACATTCCTATTGTCAGCAGCACCTTATAATTACAATACTTTCCAAATAGGTCTTGTTAGTTTGGCAGGGCTCACTGCTGCAGTGTTTGGAATAGGTCTTGGAAAATTGCAGGATAAAGGTTTAAGTGTCCCTGCTTTAGGAGTGTTTATAATTATTAGCATCATATCAATGATTGGAGGATATCTATTCCCTGATTCCATTTTAGCTATTGTTATCATTGCAGCTGTATTTTCAGTAGCTGTACAAGGAATATCCGTATTGTCTCAAGCAAGATTATTTGCTTTGTCCAATGAAGAGCGCAGTCGATTGAATACTGTATTTGTAGTTAACAATTTCCTCTTTGGAGCAGTTGGAAGCGCATTGGCTTCATTTTTATGGTCACAAGGAGGATGGGCATATGTCATGATGGGAACCATTTTCATTTCATTAATGGCATTAATCGTTTGGCTATCTTCAAGAAATCCTTTTTATGAAGTGGACAATAATATTTAATAATCATTTTTAAGCTATTAAAGAAGAGGAAAAATTATTTTTCCCCCTTTTTTCTTTAGTTTCTTTTTTTATGCTGTTTTTCCTTTATTTTTCTTATTCTTTTTTGCTTTCATCTTATTGAACTGATTCAGGAAACGCTCATCAAAGTTTTTACAGATGTCTTCATATCTGTTTTGAACCCCAACAGATGTTTCAGGAAGAATTGATTTTTCTTCTCCTGTAAATTTTACTATTGTACGGAAAAGCTCTTTTCCATCCCTAATGACTATTTTTACAAATTTGATGTCTGTTTCTATAATTTCCAAATTATCCAATTTAGCTTCCTCAAACATCTTGATGATTTCCAGCTTTTCACCATCGATGTAACATTCAGGAGTTGCAAGAATCTTTATTGGAACACCTCTTGGAAGCTCTTTGAATGCTTTTATAAGTGCTTCCCCTTCCCCTTCAAGGAGAAATCCTATTCTCATATTGATTGATTTACGAGCCCTCTTAATAATCTCAATCTCTTTATTTATGATGTTCTCACTTGTTTTGATTAGCCAAACAGGAGCTTGGATTTCAGATATGTTGTCATTATAGATTTCATCCAATTTCTCTTCGGAAGATTCAAGCTCTTTAATAAGTTCCTCTTTCTTATTTTTAAATATTTCATTTGGAGGCACTACATGGTATTCAAGAGGTCTTGTATGGGTTATTGTAATGAATCCTTTCTTATCCAATTGCTTTAGGGTATTGTAGATTTTGGATCTTGGAATCTCTGATGTTCTAGCTATTTCTTCAGCTTTTCCTGATATTATATTTGTCATTCCTATGTATGCTTTCGCTTCGTATCTTGTTAGTCCGAATTTTTCCAAAGATTCTATAATTGATTCCATATTTTCCCTCTTTAACTTATTTTGAATTGGATTATCATCTTTTCTTATATTTTACTTATGAAAATTGTTTTATAAATATTTTGTTACTTTTTACCCTGTACTAGTTACAAAATCTTTATAAGCACTATGAGAAATACCTTTAATTACACAAGGGAAAAAAGATAGAAAAAATTTCATTTTTTTCCTTTAATCGATGTAAAAAAATTAAATCTGAATTATTAAAAAAAGGACGTGTTATTATGAGCGATTTCAATATGTTTTGTTATCAATGTTCCCAAACTGCTAGAGGCAGTGCTTGTACCGCAAAAGGCGTATGTGGCAAGGATGCTCTTGTTGCAAGACTTCAAGACAATTTAATATTTGCTATGAAAGGTATTTCAGCTTACAATTACCATGCAAATGAATTAGGTGCAAGAGATGAAGAAGTGGATGAATTCTTGACTAAAGGTTTATACTCAACTTTAACCAATGTAAACTTCGATGCTGGAGACCTTATCCAATTAGGTCTTGATGCTGGAGAAGCTAACTTCAAAGTTATGAAAATGCTTAAAGAAGCTCACATTGAAAGATTCGGAGAACCTGTACCTGCTGAAGTTAAAGTAGGCGCTCAAGGTGGCCCTGCAATCATTGTAACCGGTCACGATTTATTGGCATTGGAAGAACTTTTAAAGCAAACTGAAGGAACAGATGTAAAGGTCTACACCCACAGTGAAATGTTGCCTGCTCACGGTTACCCAGAACTTGCTAAATACGAGTCATTGGCAGGCCAAATCGGTGGAGCATGGATTGATCAAAAGAAAATCTTTTCAGAGTACAATGCAGCTATCTTAGGAACCACCAACTGTGTATTGATTCCTAAGGATGAATATGCTGACAGATTATTCACTATGGATATCGTAAAGGTTCCAGGAGCAACCGTCATTGAAGATTATGACTTCAAGCCATTGATTGATAAGGCTATTGAATTAGGTGGTCCGGAAGCTGAAGAGCTTTCCACAATCACTACAGGTTTCGGATTAAGCACTATTTTATCCTTAGCACCTCAAATCAAGGAATTAGTGCTTGCTGGCAAAATTAAAAGATTCTTCCTTGTAGCGGGATGTGACACTCCAAACCCAAGAATGAACTATTACAGAGAGTTTGTACAGGAATTGCCTGAAGACACAATTGTACTTACTTTAGCATGTAATAAGTTCAGATTCAATGACCTCGATTTAGGGGACATTGAAGGAATTCCAAGACTATTGGACTTAGGCCAATGTAACGATGCTATCGTAGCTATTGATCTTGCAGTTGCATTATGTGACTTGTTTGAAATGGAATTGAATGAATTGCCTCTTACCATTGTCTTAAGCTGGATGGAACAAAAGGCAGCAGCTATCCTCTGGACATTGCTCTACCTTGGAAAAACCGACATGTTCATTGGACCTGTCCTTCCTGCATGGGCTAATGAGGATATCTTAAATGTATTGGTTGGAAACTACAATTTGACTCCTGTTTCAACTCCAAAAGAAGACATTAAAAAGATCATGGGATAAATTTCCCATAATCTTTTATTTTTAAAAAATCAAATATTTAAATAGCAAATATCTAAATACATTAATTAAAATTCACTAAAATCAATTGAAAGGAGAAATTACTATGGATTTAAAAGGAAAACCAATTGAAATGGAAAGCTTGATTGAATATCAGGAAGGCTCAGTTGTGAGCATGGAAGTAATCAAAAAGGAACTTGGTACTGTAACCGTATTTGCCTTTGACAAAGGTCAAGGATTAAGTGAACATAGTGCTCCTTTTGATGCTATGGTTCAGATAATCGATGGTGAAGCGGAAATCACATTAGCTGGTGAACCTCACACAGTCAAAAAAGGCGAGTTCCTAATCATGCCTGCAAATGTTCCACATGCTTTGCAAGCAGTTAATGGACCATATAAGATGGTTTTAACTATGATTAAGTCAGATTAGATTTAATCATCTTTTTTTCTTTTTTTTAAAATTTTATAACTATTTTTATCTTTTTTACTATTTATTAAATTTTACAATTCAGCTGTAATATTGCTTTAATTTCATAAAATAACTTCTATAATTTCTGCAATAGTTAAATAATAAGAAATTTAAATCCCTTTTTATAAACAATTTAATTTTATTTAGTTTTATATTAAACATCTCTCTTTTCTTAAAAAATTTTAAGAATGTTTGAAAAATAGGTATTTATTAATTTGAAAGTTAATTTTAAATATAACTGTCAATATATATTTCAATAGTTATTTTTGGATTAAGATAATAAAAATTAGCATTGATTTGTATTTGGTGATATCATGATTTATGCAGATACAAAAATTTATAAGAACAATCAAACAGCTATTCCATCTAAAATACGCAAAGAATGCAATATTGGCCCAGATGATATTATAGAGTGGATTTTAGATGATGATGGTAAAGTAACTTTAAATTTTAGAAAAAAAGTGAGTTTTAAAGAAATGAGAGGCTCTATCGATTTAGGATATAAAACTAATTCTGTAGAATTGGAAAAGGAGCTTTATGAATGAAAATCTTATTTGATACAAATTTTATTGTAGCTTATATCTTAAAGTCTGATGATACACATGAGAGAGCTATTCTTTTGGAAGACGATGAAAATATATTTGATAATGAACGTTACATTACAAATCATATTGTAGATGAAATTGTCACTATCATAGGTCAAAAATCAAATCCTGAAGGGGCATTAAAAACCTATAGGTTCTTGAAAGATAATTTCACCATAATTAATGAATATGATTGTTTTGACTTTAATGATAGGGTAATGGCAAGATACAATAAAATGAATGATGACAAAAGGCAAAAACTCGGTTTTACCGATGCTTCGATTATTGAAATTGCAAAATTATTCAAATTGGATGGAATTGTCACTTTTGATAAGGAATTTCAAGGAAATGATGAAGTGGATATAATAAGTTAATTAAATATGTATTGACAAATAGTTAATTACTATAAAAAATAAAAAATAAATCTAATTTTTTAAATTATCAATTAAATTATATGGATGATATTTATGAATAGTGATAAAGTAAAGGCAGGAGTACAAAGAGCACCACACAGATCTCTTTTACGTGCTTGTGGATT
>NZ_JAZNIB010000074.1:0-3707 GCF_045577275.1 Methanobrevibacter sp. | reverse complement strand
CACCATATCTCCGACTTGGTATTCTCCAACAGGGTATTTTCGAGAATAGTCGCTTCTAAGGATTGTGGTGTTAAGTCCTGGAATGATGAATTGTCCTCCATGGGAATGGCCGGATATCTGAAGTGCAAATCTTCCTGTAGTAGCTGCAATGTCTGCAAAATCAGGCTCGTGAGCAAGCATTATTGCAGGGCCATGTTCGGGTATCTTCATCATTACAGCATCAATGTCTTCCTTATTCACCTTCATGCTGTCAACACCTGCAATGTGGAGTTCGGCCATTCCGTTTTCAGCATCTCTTGATATTGAATGGACATCATTGCTCACGTCAATTATTCCTGCATTTTTTAGAATTTGCCTAATTTCCTCTGCTCCGTTCCAATGGTCATGGTTTCCAAGCACTGCAAGGGATGCATCCTTAACTTCAATCATTGATAGGCATCTCTCAAGGTCTTCTGCCACATCATCAAGAATATATGACACATAGTCTCCGGTAAGTGCAACCATGTCTGCTTCCTGCCTGTTTACAATATCGATAACTCCTTCAAGATACTCTACAGTCAGCCATTGGCCAAGATGAAGATCAGATAGGTTTACAATTTTATAATCATGAAAAACAGGGTCCAGATCCTTGATTTCAACATTTACCTCAACAATATCATATACGCTTTCATCAAATTCGATAGATATGATCTTTTCACGGGTGATTGTCATTCCTTTCTGAATCTTTTGTCTTGCACTAAGTCCGAGTGGTTTTTCGCTAGGCATATTTTCACATTCTTTCTAATTGAATTAAGGATAATATTGATTTGTTCAATTTTTCTTTATATTCTTTCTCTTATTTTTTTCTTTATTGTAATATATAAATATTTTATCTTAACAATCATTTATTTTTTAGGAAAATTGTCTCCATTAAAACATATTTTTATGAAAATATTACTGGATATAATTCTGATTTTACTTTTTTATTAATCTCATTTTCTTTTTTATCTTTTTAAGTTTGAAAACTTATATTGATATTAGATAAAACAAAATAGTTAAATAAGTTAAAGTACAATATATATTATTGTTGTTTTTAAAATTTTTTTAACGGGGCCCGTAGCTCAGTCTGGCAGAGCGCTTGGCTCTTAACCTTGTCGTCGCGGGTTCAATTCCCGTCGGGCCCGTTTTTATTGCTTTTTTTATAATCCAACCTAATGGTTTTTTAGTATTTAATTTTTTTGAAAAAGAGAGTTTTAACGCTATTTTTAAATATGGTTTAATTTTATATGAAAAAGAGATTTTTACGGGTTATTTTTATATAATGTTTAAATTTTGAAAAATGTTCAGAGAGTTGATTGAAATTTGAAAAACTACTCAATTTTGGATAAGGATATTTTATTATAGTTTTGTAGAATAACAATTATTGAACAAAATAAAAAAAATTATATATATATTAAAACAAAATTTATATTATTTAAGTTTATAGTGATTAAAATGATTAAAAGGGAATTAATGATTATTTCAATATTTTTACTGTTTGTTCTCAGCCTAGGTATGGTTCAGGCATCTGAAGATTTGTCTGATAATATGGCTGATGGCATCAACTCCTTGTCTGAGGCAAATGAGATTTCAGATAGTCTTGTAAATGATGATTTAGATGATTCAGATACTGGTGGTAATGGTTCAGATGATTCTGGTGATTCAGTGGATGGTTCGGATACTGATGGTAATGGTTCAGATGATTCTGGTGATTCAGTGGATGGTTCAGATACTGGTGATGATTTGCCTGATTCATCAGAAAAGACATTCGATGACATTCAAAAATTAATTGATGAAGCTCCTGAAAATAGCACTGTAAACTTAAATGGAACTTACACTAGTTCTGGAAAAGCTATATTGATCAATAAACCTATCACTATTCAGGGATTTGACGGAACCTCACTTATTGCGAACCTCACTGGAATATTTAACATTAGCTCTAAAAATGTAGTCTTAAAGGATTTGTCCTTTGTAAACTCAACATTTAAAAACAATGTAGGAATCTATTCCGCTTACGGTTTAACCCTTTCAGGATGTGAGTTTAGGAATAACACTGGTTCAAATTTCACTTTGATTTCCTTGAAAAGTGGAAAGTCCACATTTACAAATGCTACAATATCCAACAATACCTTTGACAACATCTTGATTTATGTTTATGAGAAAGCCAATTTGGATATTGATAATTCTATTTTCAATAAGAATCATTTTGCCTATAAATCTTCATTAGGGGATAATGGAGCAATAATCTATTTGGAAGAAAGCAATTGTCTTAATATTCTCAATTCAACCATTGAAAACAATAAGGATTCCTATACGGATGAAAGTGGAGATACATTTCAAAACATATTCGTTTATTCCTCTGAAGGAGGAAATGTAAAAGTAGATAATTGTGTTTTCAAAAAGAATTCCTTGCCATTTGCCTTATCTTCTAGCAATTGCACAATCAACAATTCTAAATTTGAGCAATCTGGAGTATTAAACGCTTTTGATGTTGATTTCTTCCCATTGATTTCAATTGAAAATTCAGCTTTCAATAAGCTTACAAAAGGTTTGCATTTTACTAATGGTTACACAAAGATCAATAAATGCAATTTCACAAACAACACTTGCAAGATAATACGAACTGATGATGACAGTTTCATGCCAAATAATATGAATTTGACCAATTCAAATTTTATCAATAACTCCAATATATTGATTTATATATCCAGTTCCAATGCCAATATTGTAAATTGCAAATTTAAGGATAATAAACTTACAGATAATAGAGGAATAATATACTTGGATGAACTTGGTGGAAGAACCGTTACAATTAAAAACGATAATAAAACAAGAAAATTCACCAATACCATGGGAACTGCATTTGATACTTCCCTGAAAGATTATCCATTCCTTATTCTAAAAAATGGAACTTTAACAACCAGCTATCACTCTGGAAAGTATTTCAATTTCAAATTAATATTTGGAGTGAACAAGAAGGTTTTTGATAGAAACTTCTCATTGACATTTGTGATTAAGCAAGGCAAGAAAACCATTAAAAAGATTACAGCTAAAAATTATAAAACCGGTTTTGTAAGGATCAAATGTTATAATTTGCCTGTAGGAACCTATAAGATGTATATTACTGTTAATTCCAATTCCTATGAAATAAATAGTCATTGGGCGGAATATGAACGGATTCCATATGACTTAGGTGTAAGAACAATTAAAATAACTAAGGCAAAAACAATTGTCAAAGCACCTAAAGTTACTCATAAGAGAGGCAAATCAAAATACTTTAAGGTTACAGTCAAAAATAAGGTAACTAAAAAAGGTGTAAATGCCCTTAAAGTGAAATTAAGAATTTACACTGGTAAAAAATATAAGACCTATACTGTAAAAACAAACAAAAATGGTGTTGCAAAATTCAATACTAAAAAACTTAAAAGAGGAAAACATAAAGTCGTTTTGCTTTCTGGAAATAAAAATTTTGTAGTTTCTGGAAAAACTTCAATCAAAATCAAATAAGATCTTTATTTTTTTCTTATTGTTTTTTTTTAATTAAACCATAATTTTTATTTTTTTTACTCTTTTACTATTTTCTTATTCTTTTTTTTTAATTAAACCATAATTTTTATTTTTTTACTCTTTTATTATTTTTTTATTCTTTTTTAAATAATGGATTATTATTTTTTTAACTCTTATTGGTT
>NZ_JAZNIB010000073.1:0-16701 GCF_045577275.1 Methanobrevibacter sp. | reverse complement strand
ATGGCAGACATCGGACTTGAAATTATTCGTGCAGGAAATAATAAAGATTGGATACATGTAATTGAAGAACTTTAAACAAATCTTATTTTCACTTAATTTAACTCATCTTTATTTTCCTTTTTTATTTTTATTTTTATTTTTTAAATTTTAGCTATTTTTAAAGAAAAATTATCAATCTGAACTATTTAGGAAGTGTTAACATTAAAGTGCTTGCACCAATGGCAGGAATAACAAATGCAGAATTTGCTATGAAACTCATACCTTATGGATTTGACACAGTCACCATTGGAGGATACAATACTGACAATGAGTCAATAGAAGCTTGTGAAAAGATTATAGCAAGAGGCAGGAAAGAGTTCAATTACCCTAAAGAAGAAATCTATGAAGTAATTGAAAATGAAGTTAACACAATTAAAGACAACTTTGATGTGACAGTCAGCGCAAACTTAAGGGGAACCACTCCAGATCCACTGATTGAAATCAGCAAAATAAAGAATTTGGACATCATTGAAATCAATTGCCACTGCAGACAGGAAGAGCTTGTTGCAGTTGGATGTGGACAAAGCATGTTGCTTAGACCAGACTTGGAAGATTACATAAAAGAAGTTGTCAAAAAATCAGAATCCAAAGTTTCCATGAAAATGAGAGCAAACGTTGAAGGAGTGGACAACCTTGAAATAGCTAAACTGGCAGAGGACTGTGGAGTAGACTATCTGCATATTGATGCCATGAAAAAAGGAGTGAGGGATGCTGATTTTGATTTAATCAGACAAATATCCGAAAACACTAATATTTTTATTATTGGAAACAACTCAATAAATTCCATTGCACAAGCTGAAAAAATGTTGAATGCAGGTGCAAATGGAATTTCAATAGCTAGAGCTGCAATTAGCGGAAAATTAAATTTTGATTTGAATGAAATTAAAATTTAATATTCTTATTTTTTATACTTTTTTACTTATTTAAAAACTAATTTTTTAATATAATTTTATCTATTTTTTTGTAATTTTGTTTAAATTCAATTAAGTTCATTAAAACAGCGTTTTACGAAATTCAAATTCTCTAACAATTTTCCATTTTAAAACAATTTTATTAGGAAATTATAATTTATTAAGTAATTATAATATTATAATTATATTTAAAAAGTGTTGGTAAAAAACTAACATATTTATATATACAATGAAATTCATAATAAAATATGTTAAGGAAAAAACAAAGTTCTATCTTAGTTAATGGAAAAACAGTTTACAAGGCTGAAACTCCTCACGGATGGGCGATTGTAATAATGCCGGACAATATTCTAATAGACAATTACCATATTGATAAGGCACATATCCATCCAAACCCTGAAAAACATATAATTAAAGAAGAAATTGGAGAGGATAATCCTGAAAAGGTATATGAAACTGTTTTAATGCATTTATACGAAAATGATGAATTGAATCTGGATAAGCTTAAGAGGGAGTTGAGAAAATGATCATAACTTTAGTTAAAAAGCAAAAGGGAATATCTTTCATAAATGATATGGAAAAGACCTACAATTCTTTAGAAGAATTAGAGAAATTATATGAAAGAACGGGCAATATGAAACTATACGTTGAATTGGAAAACTGGAAATACTATCTTCAACACCCTGAAGAGGAAATAGAGATTACAGAAAGTCTTGTGAATAAGGAAATAAGCTTATCTGAATTTGACCTTGATATCTTGAATGCAATAAAACATGAAAATCCTAAAAGCATCAGAGATCTTGCAAATAAAATAGATAAGGATGTCAGCAATGTTCAGCCTAAAGTCCATAGATTAGCTAAAAATGGTTTTATCAGCTTAAAAAAAGGTAGAAAAAATAGTATAATCCCCTATCTTAATTATGACACCATAAGATTGGAGATTTAAATAATTCATTTTTGTAGATTATAGAAAACCTTTAGATTTTCCTTATCCTCTTCAGATAGGTTATGCCAACGAATGTTTTGTATAGCTCCTTCCAATGCCATCAATCTATTCAAGCATGCACTATCATCTATTTCTTTAATTTTTAGCCAGGTCTCTTTACTGCCAAGATTGATCAAGTCATCGATAGTGTTAATTCCAACATCATTTAACTGCTTTTCAAGAACTTTACCAATATTTGGCAGCTTAGACAATTCTCCCATATTAAACCTCTCAGTTAATTTTTAATTATTGCTTACGGAACTTTCACTAACTGGGAAAGTGAAATAGGTGTCAGGATAAGGTTCATCCTCTAAAGTGAAATGCCACCATTCTTCATCCAAAGGCTTGAATCCATGATTCATCATTGCTTCACGAAGAATCATACGATTATTATACTGCTCATCAGTGATGTTCTTATAATCTGGATGACTCCTCTCGCCAAAATAATCAAATGTTCCGCCCATATCCAACTCTTTTCCAGTCTTCTCATCAAACAAGGTCAAATCAACTGTACTTCCTCTTGAATGGCCAGAATGATTCATTATATAACCTTGATCAAAAAGAACTGATTTGTCAAGCTCAGGATAGAAATAATCCTTCATGCGAGTATCATCCTTATCTTTTGACCATCTTACAAAATGTTGAACTGCATTTTGAGGGCGATAAGCGTCATAGATTTTCAATCTATATCCTTTTTCTTTCAAGTCCTCACTTACTTCCTTAAGTGCATTTGCAGCTTCTTTTGTTAAAAGAGCAGTTGGCTCCTCATATCCATCGATTCTATCCCCTACAAAATTATATGTAGAATAATATCGGATTTCTAAAATTACATCTGGGTCCACATCGCTCACTTGCACAAAGTCAGAGGAATCATTTGAAAAATGTATTTCCTCAGAATCCGCACTGTAAACAGTTCCAGATATGCTAATAAAAAATATCAATAAAAAGCAAATTGCTAAAATAAATTTTTTCATTGTTTTCACGTTTTCTTTTTTAAAGTAATTATTTTTTAATTTATTTTTTTAATTTAATAAAATTAAGGTTTGATAAATTTAAAAAATTAATCAAAGTCTAAAAATTGAAAAAATAGAATAATAAAATATATATTAAATGTTATGAATATATATTCATAATAAATATATATTCATAATGAATTTGTATTTGAATTCATTAAAAATATAATATCCATTAGAAAAAATATTAAGGAGAGAATTAATGGTTAGGCCAAAGATAGAAAGGAGAATTGTGAAAAAGCCAGATTATACTTGCCTAAAGCATGGAGACATCTTGGAAGATGATCAAGAGACAATCAAAATGAATCTTGATGAGTTTGAAGCAATCAGATTAGGCGATTATCACAATATAAAGCAAAAAGAGGCTGCAGAATTAATGGGAATTTCACAGCCAACCTTCCACAGAATCATCAACTCTGCAAGAAAAAAGACAGCAATGTCATTGATTGAAGGCAAAAAAATTGAAATAAACAATGAGAACTTCCAAGCAGAAGAGAAGATATACATCTGCAAGGATTGCGGATTCCAATGGAACAATCCTAAAAAGGAATACACAAACTGTCCTGACTGCAAGTCTCAAAACATTGAAATAATCAAAAATGATTTGGAAAACAAATCATCTGCTCCGCAAATTTTTAATGTACCAGAAGCTTCAGAATATCCTTTGAATGAGAGACGCTCATTTGGAGGATCTGGAAGTGGGAGAGGACCGTCAAAAGCATGTGAATGCCCAAACTGTGGCCACATTGCACCAAAGATTAGAGGATTTCCATGCAGAAACATAAAATGTCCTGAATGCGGAACACCATTATGCGGTTCAAATCATAAATAAAAAAAAACTAATGAAATAGATAGGAACTTAATATGAATATGTAAAAATAACAAAATTTATATTAATAATATCGTTTATAAATAATATACATATAATCTAATAAAAGATAATGATATTAAATTTATCTAAAATAATTAAAAAAATAAAAATTATAATTACAACTAATAATCAGGTGGGCTTATGTCTTTCATAACTTTAAAAAATATTAATAAGTCATTTAATGGAGAACCAGTTCTCAAAGATATTAACATAACTATTGAAGAAGGTTCTACATTAGGTATTCTCGGTAGAAGTGGTAGTGGAAAATCTGTTTTAATCAACATGCTAAGAGGTACTAAAGAATACGCTCCAGATAGCGGACAAGTAATCTTTGACTTGGCAATCTGTGAAAACAAAAAATGCTTGCATGTTGAACCTGCTTCAAAGGCTGGTGGAAAATGTCCAGAATGTGGAGCAGAATTAAAAGCTAAGGAAATTGACTTTTGGAATGCTGACAGATTGGAAAAGGCAGCAATCAGAAGAAGAATCTCCATTATGCTTCAAAGAAACTTTGCATTATACGACGAACAAAGCGTAATTGAAAACGTATTGAATGCAATGGGTGACGAAGGCAGATACGAAGAAGAGAATATCTACAACGCTATTGACTTATTGGAAATGGTTCAAATGAGTCACAGGGTAACCCACATTGCTCGTGACTTAAGTGGAGGAGAAAAACAAAGAGTAGTGCTTGCAAGACAATTGGCTAAAAACCCAATGTTGCTTTTAGCTGACGAACCAACAGGTACCTTAGACCCACAAACCGCTGAAAAACTTCACCAAACCTTGATTGAAGGTGTTAAAAATGAAGGAATCAGTATGGTAATCACCTCCCACTGGCCAGAAGTTATGAATCAATTAGCTGACGATGCAATATGGTTAGACAAAGGGGAAATCATTGAGCATGGTCACCCAGATGTCATAGTTCCAAAATTCCTTGAAACCGTTCCTCAAGCTGAACAAGTGGAAAAAGTTGAGCACACCGAAGAGATTATTAGAGTGAAAGACATTAAGAAACATTACTATTCAATTGAAAGAGGAGTAGTTAAAGCTGTAGACGGTGTAAGCTTAACAATCAATCAAGGAGAAATCTACGGTATTGTTGGACTTAGTGGATCCGGTAAAACCACCTTAACCAGAATGATGATTGGTTTGACTGAACCAAGTGCTGGAGAACTTGAAATCAAATTAGGTGATGATTGGATTGACATGAAAAAGCCAGGCCCATTAAACAGAGGCCGTGTAACTCCATATTTAGGTTTATTACACCAAGAATATTCATTATACCCTCACAGAGACATTTTAGGTAACTTAACTGATGCTATCAGTTTGAACTTGCCTGCTGAATTTGCAAAAATCAAGGCAGCACATATACTTGAAACTGTAGGATTTGAAAAGGAAAAATCCATGAGCATCCTATCCAAATGGCAAGATGAGTTAAGTGGAGGGGAAAGACACAGAGTAGCTCTTGCACAAGTTCTCATCAAAGAGCCTAACATTGTTGTATTGGATGAACCTACAGGTACTATGGATCCAGTTACAAGAATCATCGTAACCAATTCCATCTTAAAGGCAAGAGATGAATTGGACCAAACCTTTGTAATCATTTCTCACGATATGGATTTCGTATTGGATGTTTGTGATAAGGCAAGCCTTATGAGAGGAGGAAAACTCCTCAGTACTGGAACTCCAGAAGAAATCGTTGCAGAATTGACTGGTGAAGAGAAAGCGGATATGATTAAGGATCATTAACCCAAACTTTTACTCGCTTCGCTCGCAAAAGTTTGATCAAAATATTTTCACTAGTTGGGAGAATTCTCTTAACTAGTTCATTTACTTTTTTTTAAATTTTAATTTTAATTTTCACTATTTCTATTATTTTTTCTAACATCTGATTTTTAAACTATTTTCATTCAAATTTACAAATTTTTTTAAAAACTTATATTAATATAAACAAACAAAATTTTAAATGTTATAATATTTATATAAATATATTATATTCATTAATTATACTTATAAAAATTAGAGGAAAAACTATGGTATGGGAAGATTCACCGTCACATATTTGTAGAGGAGGAGATGTGAGAGGACTCGCATTCTGTTGTCCTCCTGTAAAGCCTTGCCCTATTATGGGAGCTTTAAGAGAAGTTGGATTGACTCCTCAAGAATTCTTAGACATTAAACAAAAATTTGCAAGTGAAACCAGATTAGGAGAAGGACCAGCAACATGCTTTGGTTCACTCGTATGGTGCTGTAAAACTTCAAAGCCTTGTCCTTTAAGAGACATGACCTTAAACCAAATAGGCATGAGCGAAGAGGAATACATGGACCTTAAAAAGCAATTGTCTGAAGTGATCTTAAGTGCAGGAACACCTCCTACATCAAATGAAGCAGTATTTGCACTTTCACAAACCTTTGAGATTAGTGAAGCAGAAGCTGAAAAAGTGCTTGCAGACTGTAACAATGATTTAAGAATGGCTGTAAAATTATTAAAGCTTAAGCAATTGGAAGAAAAATAAACTGGATAACTTTAGCAAAAATCCGAATCAATTGAATAAAATAACGTGATATTATGGGATTGACTTCTCTCTTTTTTGAAGTGGAAAACAAGAATGTTTTTATTTTAGGTACTGGAGAAGTGGCTACAAGAAGAGCTCATCGCTTTTTGGACAAAGGTGCAAACGTTATTTTAGCAGGAAATTCAATTGATGAGGAATTAACCAAGAAAGGAGCTATTTTAACCCCTTTAAAAGACCTTGACGATATGGTCAAATGGAGCGACATTGTCATCACTGCAAGCGGTGATGAGGAATTGTGCGAATACATTGCGTCAATCAGTCAAGGAAAATTAATAAACAGGGCAGACAAACCAGACAAAGGAAATATAATTGCCCCTACAAGCTTCCTGATAGACGATATAGAAATATCAATCTATACTAATGGACAAAGCCCCTTGATGGCAAGGGAACTTAGGAAAAAGATTCAAGCAATCATTACAGAGGAAGATATTCTTGAAATAAAGATTCAAGACCATGCAAGAAAAATACTTAAGGAAAAAACAGACAGTCAAAGGTTAAGAAGGGAATATCTTGAAAATATTCTAAACAATGATGAAATAAAGGATTGCTTAAAGGAAAATAAACTGGATGAAGCTAAAGGGCTTGTAGAGGATATTATTGACTCAAACCTATCATAATTATGAAAATTACCACAAATCATAAATAAGGAGACTCGAAATTGATTATCAATATACGTGTAGACCATACTCTTGCAGACATAGAAACTATGGAAAAGGTATCAAAAGATTTAAAAGACTTATTTTCTAATTTAAAAGAACAGATTGATATTAAAGAATATATTGAAATCAATACATGCAATAGATATGAGTATTTCCTTTACACCGATGATTGCACTGATTTGGACTTGGATTGTGAAAACAAATATGTCATTATCCAATATAGTGATGATGCTGTATTGCATTTATTCAGAATGACTTCCGGCCTTGAATCCATGATTATCGGTGAAGATCAAATCTTAGGCCAAGTTAAGGACGCAAAAAGGAAAAGTGAAAGAGAAGGCCATTGCGGAAAGAAATTGGATGCTGTCTTTACAAAGGCAATCCATGTTGGACAAGTTGTAAGAAACAAGACCAAAATCAACCAAGGATCAATTTCCATTGGTTCTGCAGCAGTTGACCTTGCAGAAGAGCATCTTGGAGACTTGCAAGACAAGCATGTTCTTGTAATTGGTGCAGGAAAGATGGGAACCCTTGTTGCAAAGGCATTGGCTGAAAAGAACTTGAAAGCTATTTTTGTTGCAAACAGAACCTACTATAAAGCAATCAAATTGGCTGAGGAACTTGAGGGAGAAGCAATTCTCTTTGACAATCTGGAAGAAAAATTGCTCAATGCAGACCTTGTAATAAGTTCCACTGGCGCACCACACCCAATTATAAATAAAGAAAGGTTATTAAGAGTATTTGATGAGAAAATACCTGATAAGATGATTTTTATTGATATTGCAAACCCAAGAGACATTGAAGATGATGTCAAGGAATTAGGCATTCATCTGTTCAACATCGATGACTTAAGGGGAATTGCAGAAAAAAATAAGAAGCTTCGTGAAAGGGAAGTCATTGAAGCGGAAAAGATCATCGAAAGTGAGTTTGATTTGCTTAAAGAATCCTTCAATTTAATTGAAATAAATTCATTACTTGGTAGTTTAAGAGAGTCTATGGAAGAGATAAGACAACGTGAGAGTCAAAAGGGCATAGTTAAACTAAATGCTGTAGATGCAAAGGATATAAAAACCATAGATAAGATGACTCAATCCATAGTCAACAAAATATTTTATGATATTTCAGAAAACATAAGAAAAACAGCTAAGAATAACGATGAAGATTTCATAAAAATATGTGAACTTATTTTAAAAAATGAACAAAACTAAAAAGTTTTAAAAAAAGTATAAACTATGATTTACTTAAAAATAAGTTATTAAAAAATAATAATTAAAAAATGATTATTCAAATAATTTTTTAAAAATAATAGATTAAAAAGAGAATGTTTTATTCAAACATTCCTTTAACTTCTTCTTTTTTATATTTATTGACATCCAATGCAAAATAAACATCATCCATTGTTACTTTTTCCTTATCATTTATTATTGCATTGTGAAGAGCTGTCTTCAATATCTTTTCCTTGATGTCCCTACCTGACATTCTTTTGGAAATCTTTACCAATTTTTCAATATCCAAGTCATAATCCATTGGGAATGTATTGAGGTTTAGCTCAAAAATCTCTTTTCTCTCTTCATCATTTGGCAACTTGAATTCAATTTCCTCTTCAAAACGACTTCTGATTGCAAAATCTATTGAAGATGGATTATTAGTTGCTGCAATTGTTACGACACCATCATTAGGATTGATTCCATCCATTTCAGTCAAAAGGGAATTGACGATTTCAGAAACATCACCCCTTAATGATTGGAAGGATCTGTGCAATGCGATTGCATCAATCTCATCAATGAAAATCAAGGATGGCGCTGATTTGAGTGCAGTTTCATACAAGTCATGAATCTTATTTGCTGCATCCCCAACATGGTCTCCGATTAAAGAGGTTGCCTTAACCAAGAATAAGTTGATGTTCAATTCATTTGACAATGCTTTTGCAAGCATGGTTTTACCAGTTCCTGGAAGACCATAGAATAGAACATTCTTAGGAGCCCAATTGCCAAACTTCTCCGGGTCTTGAAGATACTTGTAAATGAGTTTTGATTTCTTTTTAGCATTTTCCTGACCTACAACATCATCAAAGAAAACATTGGATTTCACTCTTTTTATTGAATCTGCATTTTCCACATCTGGAATGACAATTTCAATTGAAGTGTTTTCCCCAATAACAGAGTCTTCAGGATATGCTGTTATGATTTTGAATGCAAAATCTGGAATGATCTTTTGATCAAAAAGATAAGAGCCTGTCTTGACATTTGTTCCGCTCCATTGATCTATAGCATACTGTTCAAAAAGTACCTTATCGGATATCTCTAAATTTGGTCCTTCCAATAAGCCAAAATTAAAAGGATAACCTGCAGTTTCCAATACAAGAACTTTAGTTTCAATCTCATTGAAACTAGGCTTGTTCTTAATGGAAACTTCTGATTTCTTTTTGTTTGAACTTATATTTTCAGATTTCACATTTATCACATCAAAATTATAAAATTGTTTAAAAATTATTAAAAATTTTTTTATATTTTTAGATTACTTAATATATTTATCACATTATATAAACATTTTCATTATTAAATTAAGTTTAAGGATTCAATAGATTTTAGATTAAAGTGTCATAAAGCTGCTTCATTCTTAAGGCATCCTGGTCGATTAAAGGAGTCTCACAAATGATGGTTGCTTTCCAATCGTTTTCAATTAGATTCAAAAGCAAATCCTTGATATGTGGACCATATTCATCATCTTCAGCTAAAGTATGGTGCTTCTTTTCACCCTTATCCGTATACTCGATTGTAGTGAAATGACAATGCAACCTATCAATGTCAAGATTGTCTTCAAGCTTTGAGAATATGCAATTGTAATCTTCCTTCTTATTCAAGATTCCTCTTCCCCTTGCATGGACATGGGCAAAGTCGATTGTAGGCTCGAAGTGGTCAAAGCTTGCACACATTTCAATGATTTCATCAATATTTCCTAATTGGGAGCGTTTGCCTGTTGTTTCAGGTGCAAAGGTAAAGTTTTCTATTCCTTCCTCTTCACATCTTTCAAGAAGTCTTGTGTAAGTCTTTTTAGCCAAATCCATACAGACTTCAGGTTTTCTTCCTGAATAGAATCCCGGATGGAATACAAGCCTATATGCACCCATGAATTCTCCAATCTTTGCAGACTGAACCAGTCTGTCTATTGTACTGTCAATCTTTTCCCCCTCTTTAGAACAGACATTAACGTAATAAGGACAATGCATAGACATTAGGACTCCATTTTCATCTGCAGATTCCCTAAGCTTAAGTGCAGAAGATTCCCCAATTCTCACACCATAAGTGGACTGATATTCAAATGCATATAAACCTAAAGGTCCTAAGAATTCTGGAGACTCATGTGCCTTTCCATTAAAATCTATTGGTTTGCCAGCTGGACCGAAAATAACCTTATCTTTCATAAAAACACCATAAATAATTAAAAGGATAATATAAAAAAATGAAATTAAAATAAATGAAATTAAAACAAATTAAATAGAAATATAAATTTTTCGATTTAGAAAAAAAGTAAGAAAATTAAATAGAAGAATTCTATTTAATTAATCATATCTGAAATTATAGTTGATTTATAAAATTCCCATAGCTTTGTTGGTTTTAGCAATGGATTTTTCATTATCAGATTCCATTTCCAACATTGCACGGATAGCATCTACGTTTTCAGGCACTACATCAGATTCTTGGTGTACTGCTTGCATGTAGAACAATTCATTTCCTACTACGTTGATTGATTCTTTCCATACAGGAATTTCGTATAAATCGTTTCTGCTTCTTCCTAAATCTTTAGCATATTCCATTAGTGCTGCAGTTGAGTCAAGGCCAGCTGCCGCTTCAACCACCATAACTCTGGAACGTTTTTCAAGTGCATCAATGACTTCATCAGTACTTACTTCATTATTGATTTCCACCATCAAGTTGTGTTGGTGCATTAAAGTGGTAGGTACAAGTAAAGCCATAGTAGTAACGTCGATACCTTTCATTACAGTCTGTACATCAGGACCGTGGTGAGAAGGTACTTTTGGAGGGTTAGGTACAATAGCATTGATAGGACCTTTTTTGATTTCAGATGGGTCAGATCCTCTTCTAACCATTACAGCACGAACTTTCTTAATGTCAACCAATGGATTGAGAGTGTGTAAGGTACGGGTTAAACCGGTAGTGTTACATGACACTACTCTAGCATAGTCTGCACCATATGAATCATCATAGTTAGCAAAAGAGTTAAATGATAATCCAGTTAATTCATGATCTTCTCCACCTTGGTAAATAGCTTTTACACCTGCTTTTTTATACATTTCGAGGTTTTGAGGACCAATGTTTCCAGGAGTACAGTCAACGACGATATCTGCTTCTTGAATCATGTCTTCAACAGTACCTGCTATTTCAATTCCTGCTTCTTTAAAGAGACCTTCCCTTTCAGGAATTCCTATGTATAAAGGATATCCTTTTTCTTCTACAGCAGTTTTTGCTTCAAAGTTTGGTCTGGTTTTGCTCACACCAATAACTTTCATATCATCTTGAGCAGCTACAGCATCAGCCACTCTCTTACCAATAGTTCCAAATCCATTAATAGCTACAGATTTCATTTTTAAACTTCCTTTAAGAATATTAAAATTTATAAAAAATCAATTCAATTATTAATAATTAATTATATAATTTAATTTTTATTGTTTAATCTATATATAATTTAATATTTAATCATAGAAATCTGCTTAAAAAAAGAAAATAAGGAAATAAAATATTTGTTTTATTCTAATAAAACTATGCCATAACAGAAATAGCTATTGTTTTCTTCATCTATTCCTAAAATGTCATAGCCATTGTTTTCAATGGTTTTATGAATGTCTATACCACAGGCTTCCCCTGATGGGCGAGCTTCATTTGGATATTTGCATTCATCCAAATTGCATTCTTCACCTTTAGATTGACAGACCATACAAGAGCCCGCACCCATGCCAAATGCTTTATAATAACCAAAATGAGCACAAAGATTTTCGATGTCAACAGATATTTTAGTTATTCCTCCAATATCATCTTTAATGGAAGCTAAACTAATTTCAAATAAAATTGCAGTTTTATAGGAATTTAGCATTCCGATGAATTCTTCTGATTTAGGAGTATATGGAGGGCAAACCAATGTTTTGCCATAATTAGGACAGCCAAACTGACATTTTAATCTTGTCCATGGCTCAACTACAATAGAGCTTGTGTCAATATATTCAAATTTAAAACCTTTATAATCCTTTGTTAAATTTTTAATCTCTTCTGTTAATTCATATAAACCAATCATAAAATCACACAAAATTTTAAAAAAGATCATCGATTAATGTGTCATTTAAATAAATTTTGAATTGCTTCATTAATAAAATTTTTTAAAATGGTTAAAAAAATAAAAATGAGTCTTAAGAAAAATTTAGAAGAAATGAAAAAATAAAATAAAAAATAAAAAAAGAAGGAAGAAGAAATTAGAGCGATAAAATAAGAAAAAAAAATTAAAATAAAAAAATAAAAAAGAATTGAAATAAAATCCCTTCTTATTTGATTAAAATCATATTTTTTGATTTGAAGATTTTTTGATTTGATTTTTGAATTCTATCTCTTGGTTTGCTAATTTTTTCGTTTGACTTTTGAATTTTAATTTTTGATCTGAAATCTGATTCCTTAAATTTTCGATATATTATTCTAAAGAATAGATAAAAGACAAAGATATAAAATGCAAATATCAATACAACCCAAGATAAACCTTTAAATATATCCATTTAATACCCCCTAAATATTAAAATAATAAATCATGAACCTCTTTTAAGAAATTTCAATTGATTTAATCAAAAGTTAAACATAAAGTAGTCATATAGGTATACCCTTATAGGTATATACCTTTTTGAAAAAAATATAATTCCAATTATCAGCAAAATTATAATCTGGAATAATATTCTAATATAGTAGAAACATCATTTATTGCTTCATCGCTTTCACCTGCTTCAATTGCATTTCTAATACAATTTTCAAGGTGACCTTCTACTATAATATGACCTACTTTGTGTATAGCTGATTTAGAAGCATTTACTTGCATTAAAATGTTTTCGCAAGGAATATCTTCTTCGATCATACGATCAATAGCGTTTAACTGTCCGATAATTTTATTAATTCTTCTGTGAAGATTGTCTAAATCCATACATTGTTTCATTGTAACACCTTAATAATTTTTTGAGATTTGTTGATATACCTATGAGGGTATACCTATACTAATGTAGAACTTTCTAGTATATAAAGGTTATGGAAATATTGGAAAAATCAGTGAAAATTTTAAAAAAATAGCTGAAAAATTGAAAATATAAAAATATTAAAAATACGAAAATAGTAGATTAAAAAAATTATGAAAAAATAAAAAAAGAAAAAATAAATTAATTAAAAAATTAATTTATTATAATTGACCAAATTGTCTTAATTTCTCTGGGAAATATGTGTCTACTACATATTCAAGACCATATTTAGAGAAAGATTGCTGTTCTGCTTTCTTACCAATCTTAAGCATTTTCTTAATCTCGGTTTGCCAGAACTCAGTTTGATACCTTGGGTCTTTTGAAAGCTCTTTCAATCTCAATACATCGATATCTTTCAATGGATCTGTTGGAAGATCATATTCAATGATATCAGTTGCAGTTACTCCTAAGAACTTAGCGTCAGGAGTAGCCAAATCATGATTTACGTGAGCTAACTTTGCACTTCCAGATATGATTACCTGTCCAATGTGGAATCCCCAAGGGTCTCCGTCGTTACAGATATATACAGGAAGGCCTAATTCTTCATTAACCCTTTTGATAAATCTTCTTGTAGCACGAGCAGCTTGACCTTTAAGACCTACAATCAAACAATTGAATCTGTTGTGAGCGTCCTCTTGAACTAACCTGTGGAACATCCCCATGGTTTCCACTGCAAGTACAAAGTCTGCACCGCAATCCAACAATTCAACTTGGTCAATGGTTGGTGAAATGGTATAACCGGATTTACCTGCTCTTGCAGCATTGATTTCAAATTCACCATCAAGCAAGGTAATGTCACCATAAACGGATGCACCGTCTTCCTCAGGCATTAATCCCAAATCTTCACGGGTTGCACCTAATGCAACTTCCAAGTCCTCACCAACAATGTTGGATTCCTGTTGGTTATTGAATTCAATACCCCAACCTTCAGAGATATAATACATTTCCCTGATGGTAGCGGTTTTATCTCTTAATACCAAATCCTTACAGAAATTAGCGACATAAACCATTTGTCCTAATTTTCTGATTTGCTTTACATTTCCAAGAGACCTTTTACCGAATCTGTCTCCAAGAATATAATAACGTTTATCAGGATCATAAACAATGTTTCCAGTACCTCTTGAAGGAATTCTTAATGTAGGCACCTTTTCCTTTTCAACATCCTCAATGATTTCTTGACCAAAAGCTTTGAGTTTGTTGAAAGTGTATTGTCTTCTTTGCTCCTTATGAGTATGTTCATGTTTAGTAGTTTGTTCAGCCATCTAATCATTCCTCCTGGTCCTCTGAGTCAAATAATGTAGATTGTTCACTCTTTTTAGACTTTTGTTTTCTAGGTTTTTCATCATCTAAAAATGCTTCATCCAAATCGGATTCCTGAATTCTATCCTTACGGCTTGAATGTTCCTTATCCACAACATGACCGAATTCGTCAAGTTCTTCAAGCAAGGAATCTACGTAATCTTCCTCTTCGATTTCTTCTTCTATTTTTTCTCCCATCAATTCTGCCAATGCTCTTCTTGTTACTTTAGCAAGAACTGGTTTGTAATCAGGAACACCAGTTTCAGCAAGTGATGCTGCCTCTTCAATGATAACAGGAACATAATCTTCAAATATCTTGGATCTCATTGCTTTTTCCTTTTCAGCCTTTTTAGATCTGATGTGTCTTTGAAGTTTTCTTGCTATTTTCATGGTAGCTTGTCTGATTTCATGAACAATCTCAGGTTCTGGAGCAATACTTTGCTTACCAGTGGACAAGTAAGGAACTTGAGTAGAGATGATGTTTACGAATAAGGTAAGTGGAGTGTTGTCCAAGTCTCTAAGACCGTATCTTCTCCAGTCAATGGATTTCAATGCTTCGGTAATTGCACAGCTTCCTGCATCAAAGGTCAATGGAACCCTGTTAGCAAATCTTAAGATTTCAGATTTTCTTTGCTCATTTACAATTCTACCTGCATCTCCACCATAAGCAATACCTGCCTCTACAATAAATGCTACACCACCTTTATAAGTTACTGGACTTCTGGTGATTGTAGTAATGAATTCAGGTTTCAAGATTAATTTCATACCTTTTTCAATTTGCTCTTCACCAATAGGAATAAGACCAGAGGTAGGTGGAGCCATGAATTTCATTTTTTCAAATGCTTCAACCATAGCTTCTGCTTCCGCCCAAGTCATGCTTTTTGGACGTTTCTTCATGTCAATTCCAGTGAGCTCTTCAAGCTCTTTAATCTTCTTGGAAGACATTCTTGACAAATTGGTTGTCAACATACTTTTGAAGTTTCTCTTATCAGTGGTTTTAGCAATGTGAGTAATATCGTCAGCAGTAACACCTTTAGGGTGAGGCAATACTTCTTTAGGCAATACTGGAACAATTTCAGCAGCTCTTTTAAAGATGTATTTGTGTCCTTTAGGATCTCTAAAAGTAATCTTTGCATGTGGGTTAGCAATCATGGTTCTACGAATGTACTCAAATGCACCTTGTTCTGCCAAGGAGTAGGATACCTCTTTAAAATGAAGTTGGATACATACACCAGTGCTTTCTGGAGTGAAATGTTCGGTTTTGATGATATCCCCAACATTGTTTTTTACATCCATTTTGAATTCCATTTTGACTCCTTTAAGTTCACCATCCTCTTTCCAACCGGAAATTACATGGGTGGACTCACCAGTAGTCATTTGAGATAGAAGTACACAACCACTACAACCTAAACCTTGTTGTCCTCTTGATTGAATATTTCTAAATTTGGAACCTGCAAACATCTGACAGTATACTTGAGTCACAAATTCCTCTGGAATACCTGGACCATTATCGGAATGTCTCAAAAGATAATGTTCCTTTCCAAGTTGCTTTAAATCAATTCTGATTTCTGGCAATATACCTGCTTCCTCAGCAGCGTCAAAACTGTTTGTAATCAATTCGTGGAAAACAATAGTTAAAGATCTTATTTTACCAGAAAATCCTAACATCTGTTTATTTTTTCTAAAGAACTCTGATGGAGTTAATTGGTCAAAATTCTCAAAGAGTTCTTGCGCTTGTTGAGACAAATAAAACCTCCTTCACATAATTTTTAATTAATTTAATTAATTAAAATAATCACTGCAATAAATCATTTAAGAAAATAATTTATTGAAATCTAATTTAAAAAAATTCCTATAAAAAATTTAAAATTCCCATTAAATACATCTAAATTAAAAATTTCTAAATGGCAATGTATTAATAAAATTTTGAAAATTTAATAAAAATCATCGTTTGAAATGAAAATTTTATTAAAATTAAACAAAAAATATTTTTATGGAAAATTTTTATATAAAAATGAAAAAATTACTAAAATTTTAGACAAAATAATAACATGATTATTAT
>NZ_JAZNIB010000072.1:0-3207 GCF_045577275.1 Methanobrevibacter sp. | reverse complement strand
AGACATTTTAATCTTTGATTCTTTTTTTATTTTTTTATTTTT
Source organism: Methanobrevibacter sp. (assembly GCF_045577275.1). Lineage (GTDB taxonomy): Archaea > Methanobacteriota > Methanobacteria > Methanobacteriales > Methanobacteriaceae > Methanobrevibacter. The sequence continues at coordinate 3,165 of NZ_JAZNIB010000072.1, read as the reverse complement.
CCTTATTTTTTTATTAAATTTTTTTAATTATTATAGGTAAATTAGTTATGGATTTTCATTTAAGTTTAATTAATTGATATTTTTATTTATTCAATATTACAGATTTTTATTTAGGTGTTCTCATGCGCGGAGATTTATGTGAAGGTATTGTAACCATCAAAATTGAGGCAGGCAATCAAAGGGCTGTTTCCCTTAACCAAAAAAGCCAGTTCGGTAAATTATCAGAGGATTGTTTGGAGCTTTCTTTAATTGAAGCTTGCTATTTGATGGAAAGTGGACGTTTGGACATTTACGAAAATGATGAAAAATGTGATGTTGCCTATATCATTGATTTGATTAAAGATCAAGAGATTTATGGCAAGTATTTGGTCTATAAGGATTTAAAGAATAGGGGCTATATCATAAAGACAGGATTTAAGTATGGCTCTGAATTCAGACTTTATGAAAGAGGAACAGGTCCAGGTCATGCACATTCAGACTTTTTGGTAAAGGTATTGTATGAAACCAATGAAGTTAATGTTTTAGACTTTGCAAGCTATGTAAGGGTTTCTCATGGTGTCAACAAGAAATTATTGCTTGCTGTGGTTGATGATGATCTTGATGTGACTTATTATAACATAGAGTGGACCAGACCATAATAATTAAAAATTAAACTTATTTTTTATTTTAATATTAGTTATTTTTATTAACTTGAAAATCATATTTAATTAATAGAATGAATTTTCAAATTAAATCAATATTGTAATTTGTTCATATTTTATGAATTTTTGCTTAAAAAATTTTAATTATTTTTATTAAAAATATGACTAATTATTTTAATAGTTGTGATTAAAAACATATTAATTATTATTCATTTATTCAATTTAAAGAAAGATATATTATTTTAGGTGATTTTTTGATTGATCCATGGGGCTCATCTATAGTAGATTATGATAAATTAGTTAATCAGTTTGGAATTAAAGACTTCTCAGAGATATTGGGGGAAATTGAAGACCCTGCAAGATTGATGAAAAGAGGAGTTATCTTTGGACATAGGGATTTTGATAAATTAGTTCCTTTAATCAATGGCAAAAAGGATTTTGCAGTTATGACTGGTATGATGCCAAGTGGTCAGATGCATATTGGACATAAGATGGTAATTGACCAACTAAAATGGTATTTTGAAAAAGGAGCTTCATTATCTTTATCAATTGCAGATATGGAATCATATGCTGCAAGAGGAATCAGCTTTGAAAAGGCAAAGGATATAGCTATTCATGAGTATTTGGCAAATTATATTGCTTTAGGCCTTGACTTGACTGATGATAAGGTGAATGTCTATCTCCAATCTCAAAACAAGACATTAAATGACTTGACCTTTAAGATTGCAAAAAGAGTCAATTTCAATAATATGCGTGCCATTTACGGTTTTAATGAAAGTACCAATATTGGTCACTTATATGTTCCATTGGTGCAGGTGGCAGACATTTTGCTTCCTCAAACTGAAGAGTTCGGAGGTCCAAAGCAAGTGGTTGTTCCTGTAGGTGTTGACCAAGATCCTCATTTAAGATTAACAAGAGACATTGCAGCTAAGATGAATGAGGAGTATGGATTTTTAGCTCCTGCTTCAACTTATCATAGGTTCTTGACTGGCCTTACTGGAGATAAGATGTCAAGCAGCAAGCCTAATACAGCTATTTACTTGAATGAAACTCCTAAACAGGCTGAGAAAAAGGTAAAGTCTTCTAAAACCGGAGGTAGAGAAACTCTTGATGAGCAAAAGGAGTTAGGTGGAAGGCCTGATGAATGTGTTATTTATGAAATGCTTGTTTATCATTTGGTGGATGATGAAAAGGAGCTTGAAAAGATTCGTGATGAATGTATGGACGGAAGCCTTATGTGCGGACATTGTAAGGTTCATGCAGCAGAACTGATGAAAGAATTCTTTGAAGATTTGAAAGTTAAACAGGAAGAGTCTGTAGAAATTGCAGAATCCTTGTTTGATTAGATAATTATTTATGATTTTAGAAAAATTTATTTATTCAAATTCATTAAATATATAATAAATTTGTATATAGAAACTAATGATTGTTTTAAGCTATCGGGGTGAATAGATGGTAGATGTTAAACATTATTTGAATGTAGCCAAGGATGAAGTGAAGTCAGCATTTTCACATAATAAGCTGCTTTTGCTTATTTCAACTTTAATATTTGTAATTCCTCTTCTTATAGGATATTTTTATCCGGAACAGGTTACTGCATACGTACAGCCTATAGCAGATGCATTTGAAGAGAATGTTGCAAATGGAACAGTGGAATTAACTACACAATCATTGTTTGTCAATAATGTGACTGTAGCTTTCATATTATATGCTCTTGGAGCACTTGGAGGATTATTGGCAGCAGTTATTTTAGGAAACAATGGTTTGTTTATAGGTTTTACTGGAACACAGTTTAACCTCTTGGCATATGTTGCTTTAGTGCTTCCTCATGGAATATTTGAAATTCCAGCTATTATCATAGCTACAACTGGTGGTTTCGCATTGCTTTCATTTGTGCTTCGTTTCATATGGGGTCTCATATCTCCAGATTACTCTTATTTGGATATTTTTGATCCATATTTCTCTAAAGTGAAGATCACTGTTGGACAAAGATTTACTGCTTCATTCAAAAAGAATCAGAATAAATTAAAGGAATCTTTTATATTCCTTTGTCTTGCTGTTGTTCTATTAATCATTGCGGCATTTGTTGAAGCTAACATAACTGTGCCTCTTGCAAAGGTTTTCCTTTCCTTTTTCGGAATTGGAATTGCTTAGAGGATTTTTATTTATTTATTTTTTTATTTTATTTTATTTTCTCATTTTTTTATTTTTACTTTCTATTTTTATTTTCTATTTTTATTTTCTATTTTTATTTTCTATTTTTATTTTCTATTTTTATCCTATTTTTTATTGAAATTGATTAATTTTGAACATTTCTATTGTTTTAAATTTTTAGTTTAGTTAAAATAAGTTTTTATACTATGATGATTATAATTATATGATGTATAGTAATTATAATCTAATTTTTTATTAATTTTATAATTATTAGAATCGATTTAATTAAAGTTTATAATTAATTAAAAATTATTAATTCATCAAAAAGATTAATGTGATAAAATGATTAGATGTGTATCTTGTGGAGAAG
>NZ_JAZNIB010000071.1:0-10991 GCF_045577275.1 Methanobrevibacter sp. | reverse complement strand
GATTTTATTAAAAGAAAATTAAGGTTTAATTAGAAAATAAAGAACAAAATGATTGTTAAATGAGAAATAAACCCTTTAAAACTTAAATAAAAAATCATTACAAAAATAACCTAATTAAGTTTAAAAATGATGGAAAATCCGTGCAAACAATAGACAAAATAGTAAAAAAAAATTAGTAAAAAAAATAAAAGAAAAAATAGAGAAAAATTAAAAAATATTAGGAAGTTTAACCATTATTTGTATTCACTTGAGGTGTAGTTCCACCATCAGAACCTCCACCATCGGAAGAACCTCCATCATCAGAGGAACCACCATCAGAACCTCCACCATCGGAAGAACCTCCGCCATCAGAGGAACCACCATCAGAACTTCCATCAGAATCTGGAGTTACTGGAGTGTTGGATCCACTATCAGAGGATGAGCCTCCTGAGGAAGAAGAGCCTGAATTACTGGAAGGTTGATAATTACTTCCACCAGAATAACTTGATGAACTGGATGAGCTAGAACTAGCATAAATTCCATCATCATGATATGAATTATCTGAAGTACTTGTTAAATTCTCTGTAATATTAGTTTCATTAGTTATATTTGTTTCATTTGTCATATTTGTTACATTTTCCTGTGAATTTAGGAAATCCCAATTAGCATTGCCACCAGTCAAGTAAAGAAATCCTGCGACAACTGCAGCAATAGCAATCAAGATAAGTAACAAAACTATAATTTTATTTCCGGTATCGATTGTATCACACCCATAGTTTAGATAAATCAATAATAATAAATTTATTATATATTCTTAATATTTAATTTTAAATCATATAAATATTTTTATAAATTTTTTAAAAAAAAAGAAAATAATCTAATAGAAATTAAAAAAAGAAATGAAAAATAATTTTAAAATTAAAAAGAATAATAAAAAAATGAAATAAAAAAAGAAGAAAAAAATAAAAAAATAAAATAATGAGATTTTAACCCTTAAAGATGATTAATCTCATTAAAATACAAAATATCATCACATATAACATCAAGCAAGTCCTTATCGTGACTTACTGCCAATATGCCAATATTATTTGCTTTACAATGCTTGATAAGTGCCTCCCAGATCTGTACCTGTGTTACAGCATCCAACATAGTACTTATCTCGTCTGCAATGATGAATTTTGTCTCAGGATTAAGAGCCCTTAATATACTGAAACGTTGTAATTCCCCACCGGAAAGTTCACTTGGCCAACGGGTTAACCAATTATCCTTAAGACCAAAAGTGTCCTTCAACTCTTGTGGAGGAATCCATGATTCTCGAAGCACCTTTTCCATTTTCCATTTAGGATTCATGGTTTTCTCAGGATGTTGGAAAATCAATTGAACAGGGTCAAAGCCTTTTCTATCAATAGCACTGCCATCAATAGTTACTTCTCCAGTATAGTGAGTGATATAACCAGCCATAACTTTACATAAGGTACTTTTACCACTACCACTGTCTCCCATCAATCCAATTATCTGATTACTGTTAAGAGATAATGAAATATCTTTTAATATAGGTTTATTTTTATGATATGAAAAAGTGATATTTTCTGCCTTAAGCTCCATCATTAGCCTCCTCATCATTAACTTCTTCAGCAATTTCTTCTGTAATAGGCTCTTCTATAACTTCCTCAGAAACTACTCCATCCACAACTTCCTCAGAAACAGAATCTTCAACAGGAGCCTCAGAAACAACTTCATCTACAACTTCTTCAGAAACAGAATCTTCAGAAACAGCTTTATTGAAATTAAAGCATCTAATCATTGCACCATCATGTTCAATAAGTTCCGGTTTATTATTTGCACATTTATCTGAACTGATTGGACAGTTCTCATAATAAGGACATCCTGCAACTTCTTCCAATGGTTGGACACCTTCAGTTAATTTGAAACCGTTATGAGGCAATGCATCCACTAAAGCTTTAGTATATGGATGCAAGAGATTTTCAGAATTGATGAAGTTTTCAACCTTATTGATTTCAATTACATAACCTGAATAGAATATTGCAATCCTATCTGCAGTCTTTAATGCCACATCAATTTCGTGGGTAATCAATAGAACTCCTTTTCCTTGCTCTTTTAACTTTCTGATATCCTGAATAGTCTCTTCAACACTTTTTGAATCAAGACCAGGTGTAGGTTCATCAGCAATCAACAAATCAGGGTCATTTAATAAAGCTGTAGACAGCAATACTTTTCTTGCCATTCCTCCAGACAATTCAAAAGGATATAAGTCATCTACACTTTCATCCAATCCATATTTTGCAAATACTTCTCTTTGCTTTAACTTTTTCTCTTTGCGCTCATTATCATCCTTACATTCACCGACAGCTTGCTGGGATACCTTCATAAGAGGGTCTAAGAAATTTACAGATTGAGGTATCAGACAGATTTCCTTACCTCTAATCTTTTCCTTCTTCTCTTGGTCTAACACTTCCCCTTTATATTTTACTTCACCGGTTACATGAGCATTATAAGGCAAAATGCCTAAGATGGTATGTGCTAAAAGACTTTTACCTGAACCACTGGAACCTAATACTGCAACGATTTCACTTTCTCCAATATCAAGAGACAAATCAGATATTACTTTAAGATCATGCCTATTAAGTCCTTGTACATATTGTGTAAAGGATATTGATAAATTATTTACTTCTAATAATTCTCCCATAATACCACCTATCTAATTATTTGCCTCTCCAGGATCAAGTAAGCGTTTTAAATTATCTCCAATAATATCAAAGAGCAATACTACAATCAACAATGCAAGACCTGGGAAGAATGCTAACCACCAAGCGCCCATTGCAAGATATGACATTGATTCGGAAAGGATAATACCAATAGCTGGCTCGTGTGGTGATAGACCAAATCCTAAAAATGTTACACTTGCTTCGTGCATGATTGCATGAGGGAATACCAATAAGGTTCCTACAAATATTTGAGATAATACTAAAGGCAAGATATGCTCTTTTGCAATCCATAACTTACTTTTGCCTAATCTATTAGCTAAAGCAACATATTCGGATGTATTGATCTGCAATACTTCAGCTCTAAGTACCCTTGTTAAGTTAACCCAGTGTGAAAATGCTACAGCCATAATTACACCGAAGGCACCTTTACCTAATGCAATGGATATCATCATGATCAACAAGATATGAGGAATTGATGCAAACAAATCAATTAACCAAGATACGAATTCATCAAACCATTTATTGACACTTGCAACAAATGCTAAAATGGTAGCAATGAAACTGGAAATTATTGATGCACCGATACCGATTACAATACTTAAGCTTAAACCTTTTATTGTACGGATAAACATATCCCTACCCATCCAATCAGTACCGAAAGGATGTGAAAATGAAGGGGCTTGCATTTTCATAGTGAAATCGGTAGGTAAATTAGCGTCAATCATCCATCCGCAAATGAAAATGACAAATAAGACAAGTCCTGTAAGACCAATAGTCAAGAGTGTCTTTTGCCTTAAGTTCAAGGAACTGAATAAACCCTTATTATACCATGGAGTCTCACTCATCATCTTCACCTCTTAATCTTGGATCCACATATTGATAGATTATATCTGCAATAAGGTTTCCTGCAAATACAAAGATGGTACTTATGATTACAATACCTAATAATAATGGAACATCAGACCTTAAACCAGCAGCTACAGTAGCTTGTCCGATTCCAGGGTATGCAAATACTTGTTCTACAAGAATGGTTCCACCAAACAATTCATTGAATGACATGAATTGGATTGTGATTGCAGGAATCAATATATTTCTTATACCATGATTTTTAATAATTCCCCAGAAGCTTTCACCTCTAGCTTGAGCAAACAAGAAATAATCGCTTTTTTTAACATTGATAAGTTTGTCTCTTGTATACATAGTAAGAGAAGCGATTCCTACAATACTTAAGGTAAATGCAGGAAGTATCAACCTGTGCAACCATTGCCAGAATGTTACAGTGTCTGCTAATTGACCAATAGGAACTGAAAGTCCGATTGGGAACCATCCAAGGTATACTGAAAATACCATAAGCAATACTAAACCTATCCAAAAGGTAGGAGAAGATTGCAAAATGTAACAGTAGGTTTTAATAACCTTATCTATCCATGTACCTTCTTTGGCACCTGCAAGTACACCTAATAAGAAACCAAAAATTCCGGATATAATCCAGGAACTTACCATAAGAGTTAATGAAGCAGTGAATTTCTGTACAATAACTTCTGTTACAGGAACTCTATAAATCAATGAGAAACCCATACTTCCAGTAGCTAAAGTTGAAAGCCAACCCATTACTCTTTCACCTAAAGATAAATTAGTTCCCCAATATTCTCCCATAATAGCTAATTGCTCTTGACTGACAATTCTTTGGCCAAGATAAGCTCTTACAGGATCAATAGGAGATAATTGTATCATTATAAAGCTGATTGCTGCTATAACGATTAATAAAATCAGTAAGCGCACAGCCTTTAAACCTAAAAATTTAGCTAATTTTTTGCTATTAATTTTAATCAACCCATATACTCTATTAAAAAAATTAGAATAATAAAACTCTTTAAAAACCTAATCATTAAATCCTTAATGAATTACTAAAAAACTCTTAGATAATTAAATTCTTAAAGAATCAGTGAAAATCATAAAATAATTTAAAAATTATTTAAGAATTCTTTAAAAACACTAAAAAACTCTTTTAAAAATAATTAAAAAATTATTTAAAGAATCCTTTAAAATCAAAATCAAAGAATTCTTTAAATAATCTCATAAACTTTTAAAAATATTAGAATAATTAAAAATTATTTAAAAAATGATTTATTGAAAAATAAACCATTTTTATCTAAATAATTTTTTTAAGTTAACTGCATTGTTAAGATTATTTATGCAGTTTAACTTGCAGTTTCATTTATACGTTTCCAATCGTAGATGTTACCCCAAATGTCTCCACCGTGTGGGTAGATAAGGTGAGTACTGTTGGAAATGTCTAAATCATCACTTACGAAGTAAGTGTAGTCCATAGTACCGATCCATAAGAAAGAGTTCTGTGAGGTAGCTTTCTTAGCAGCTTGAGACCAAGTGCTGTAGGAAGCGTCTGCAGGTTGAGCCATTGCAGTGTCAATTAATGCATCTACAGAAGAGTCATTAAGTGCACCAGGGTTGTCGTAACCGACAGCTGCTACTCTGGAATCGTATTGGTGTTCAATTTCGAATGGGTCTGCAGAACCGAATCCCCATACTACTCCTTGACTGTATTTGTTAGGATCGATGTCATCCCAGCTTGCACCTTGTGGGGTGATTTCAATACCTAATTCTTTAGCTTGTTCTGCTACAGTTACTGCAATTGCTTGTCTTTCAGTTGCGGATGCTTTGTAGTATACATCAAAGGCAGCTTTTTGACCGTCTTTTTCTCTGATACCGTCACCGTCAGTGTCTTTCCATCCAGCTGCATCAAGAATTGCTTTTGCTTTGTCTACTTGACCATCTTTGTATCCAGCATCAAATGCCCATGGTAATTGGTCAGCTACACCGGTGTAGGAAACGTTACCGTATCCGTTTAATGCACCATCTATTAATTCTTGTCTGTCAATACCAATAGCTAATGCTTGTCTGATAGCTGGGTCTCCGGTTACATTGTTACCAATGGTAATGTTATCTTCACTTAATTTACCGGTATCCATTTGAGTTGGTAAGGAAATACCACGTACGTCAATGGAATCAAAGTATTCCATGTGGTAACCGTCGATTTCTTCATCAGCATAGGATACAGCTACTTCAGCAATGTCAACATCTCCGTTTTTAACTGCTGCAAATGCTGCATCAGGATCAAGGAATAAGTTAGTGATTTTGTTGAAGTAAGGTTCTTCACCATAGTAATCAGGGTTTTTCTCTAAGATAAATTGTTGACCTTTATCCCATTGAGCTAATTTATAAGGTCCGGAACCAATTGGATTTTGACCATAACTAGCATTGTCATAGGTAGCTTCAGGAACAATACCTACGTCAGTTAATTTGTTAATGAAAGTGGAATCTGCTTTATCGAGAGTGAAAATTACTTTGTCACCATCTGCTTTAGCTTCTTTCATTGAACTTAAGTCTGCTCCTTCTCCTAATTCTTTTGCAGTGTTATAGGAGAATGCTACATCTTTAGCGGTTAATTTGGAACCATCGGTGAATTTTACGTCATCACGAATGGTTACAGTGTAAGTTTTCAAATCATCAGATATACTATAATCAGTTGCCAAGTCGTTCACAAATTCATTGTCAGCATTCCTTTTAAGAATGGTACTTTGAATAAGTGGTTCTGTACCAGAATCGTGGTATCCCCAACCGTGCATTGGGTCAAAACCAAACTCCGGTTCTTCTCCGTGAGCTGCTACACAAGTGATTAACTCATCAGGAGCGTGTTCAGAACCTCCTGTTAAAAAGTCAAAGAAACCTGCGGAAGCTGAGCCCACACTGATAATTGCAATTAATGCAATTACTGAACAAATTAAAATCTTTCTATCCATATAATTCCTCATTAAATACTTTAAGAAATAAAAGTAACATCCACTGCAGTATTACAATTTTATAAAATATTCCTACAAAAGTAATACTAAATTATAAAAAGATATTACAATTATAAATTACATTTTAAAGTATATAAATGTAATACCTAATTAAAAAAAAGTATTACTTTTTTGTAAAAAAACAAAGAAAAAGTAATAAAAAAGTAATAAAAACACGTCAAATAATTAAAAAAAGTAATAATCAATGATAAAATTATAAAGAACGATTATAAAACATTAATATAAATTAAACAATGAAATATGAAAAAATGAAAAATAAGTAATAAAATAATAAGAAATATAAGAAAAATTAAAAAAGTAAAAAAGTAAAAAGTAAAAAAATTATTCTTTTAAGTATTCACAAACCTTTTCACCTGCAAACAAGCATACTTCCACACATGGAGACTTATCGTCACCATCTTTTGAAATGTATCCGCAGGTAACAGATTCGTATTTGTCCTTAAAGTCATTAAATAACTTTTTAGAAGCTGCAACTATTTCTTTTTGATCATCACAAATAAGACCTAAAGCCATTATTGCACCGGTTACAGCACCACAGGTTCCTTCTGAGAAAGTTCCTCCGATTCCACCAGAGAAACCTTTACCTAAACGAATTAGATCAACATCATCAAATCCTGCAACTTCACATATTCCCATAAGGGTTGCTTGTGAACAGCTGTAATCCTCTCTGTATTCTTCAATCTTCTTAACTACTTCTTTAGAATCCAAATCCATATTAATCCCTCATAACTGATTATATCAATTTTTAAATAAAACAAATTATTTTAAAACATTGTTATAATTAATATAGACTTTAATATTAATAAATTTTTATAAATCTATCTAAAATAGCTTAAAAGATAATAAGGATATAAAAATAGTGAAAATAGAAGAATAAATAAAATAAAAAAAAATGAAAATAAAATGAAAATAAAATGAGAATAGAAAAATAAATTAAAAAAGAAAAGACTAGTTGTGATAAGCTTCACAACTTTGTCTATCTAATGCATGCTTATGGCTATGCATATGTTTTATTCCACTTTCAGTATTGATCTCATCAATTATCTTAATACCTTTGTGAGAATGGGAATGCTCCCCATCATTGTGGAAATGATAATGGGAATGTTCAACATTCTTAGTATCTATCTTTTTAATTGAATCATCAAATTTTCTGTCATATAACAATGCTGCATTCAATACAACAAGACAAGATCCTGCATTGTGTACAATAGCACCAGTTACAGGATTTAATAATCCTAAAATAGAACAGACAATAGCTGCTGCATTGATTGCCATGGACATAATTATGTTTGCCTTGATTGTAAACAAGGTTGAATTTGAAAGCTTTTTAAGATAAGGGATTTTACCGATGTCATCACCTAAAAGTGCGATGTCTGCCGCTTCAATTGCAACATCACTACCAACAGATCCCATCGCTACACTTACATCAGCAGTTTTAAGTGCAGGTGCATCATTTACACCGTCTCCAATCATACAAACCTTTTTGCCCTCAGATTTAAGCTTTTCAATCCAAGCAAGTTTTTCCTGAGGAAGCAAATTACCATATACCTTTCCAATTCCAACTTGGGAAGCAAAATAATTAGCAGTTTCAGTATTATCTCCTGTAAGCAATATGGTTTCAGTTCCTAAATCATGCAAGTTTTGAATCATATCTTTAGAATCTTCACGTATTACATCAGACAATCCGATTAAACCTATTATCTCCCCATTTAATGCAACAATAATTGAAGCTTTACCTTCATGTTTCAATTGATTCAATTGAGAATCAACATTGACATCGAAGTTATTTTCAGACAAAAATTTGGAGTTTCCTGCATATACCTGACCAAAAGAATTTTTACAACTTACCCCTTTTCCAGGATACATTTTAAAGTCTTGTGGTTCGTCAATATCAATTTCTGCATCTTTTGCTTTTTCAACAATAGCTTTAGCCAATGGATGTTCACTTAATTTCTCACAAGACGCAACTATCTTTAAGACATCCATTTCATCCAAATCATCTTTCAAGGAGACAATATCTGAAACTGCTAAATTACCGTAAGTCAAGGTACCAGTCTTATCAAACACTAAAGTATTTAATCCGCCTAATGTTTCAAGTGCTTCACCTGATTTGATAAGCACACCATATTTTGTTGCCTGACCAATAGCTGCCATAATGGCTGTTGGTGTAGCAAGTATTAATGCACATGGACAAAATACTACAAGCACTGTTACTCCCCTTTCAATATTGCCTGTAATCAACCAGGCTGCAATTGCGATTAATAATGCTACAGGAACAAGCCATGTTGCCCATTTATCAGCAATCCTTTGGGTTGGAGCCTGTTTTTCATCAGCGGCCTTTACAAGGTCAATTAATTTTTGAAGTGAGGAGTTTTCACCTAAACTGGTTGCCTTAATATCAATTGCACCATATAAATTTATGGTACCACAGAATACTTCATCCCCTATTTCCTTATCAATCGGCAAGGATTCACCAGTCATAATTGATTGGTCAAGAGATGAACTACCTTTTATAATTTCTCCATCCACAGGTACGCTTTCACCAGGAAGAATTCTTAAAATATCTCCAATCTTAATCTCATCTACAGAGATCATTTCTTCCTTATCATCAACAATTCTCCTACCTGTTTGCGGAGTTAAATTAATAAGATTTCTTAAACCTTTTTTAGCTCTTTCTACAGTCCAGTCTTCCAAAAGAGCACCTAAGGCCATGATCCATGCAACTTCACCTGCAGCAAATATCTCACCAATGAGTAGTGATGCTACCATAGCTATTGCAATAAGCAGTGCAGATGAAATCCACTTTTCACGAATCAATCTGGTCAAAGCCAATAATAACATTGGAATACCACTTATTATTACCGCACCCCACGCAGGGTTTAGGTAAATTGGTGTGTCTATTCCAAGTATCATGAAAATAACAGCAATTGCGAGAAATATAGCTGAAATAATGGTCATTTTTAAACCAAATAAGAAATCAATTATTTCATCAATCATATAGACACCTTCTTTGAAAATTTTTAAAATTATTTACTAAAAATCAATAAGTATTACTTTTTTGTAATTTTTTGTATATTTAGTATTACTATTATTAAATATATTCAAAGATTAATATAAATGTTATTACTTTTTTGTAGATTTTAGGGTAAAAAGTATTACTTTTAGAAAAATTTATAAAAAAAATATGAAATAGTATTACTTTTTTGGTGTTTTTCATAGGAAAAGTATTACTTCTTAAAAAATTCTAAAAAAAATAATAAAAAATAGATAGAAGAAAACATGTGAAAATATTAAAAATAATAAAAAAAGATTAAAAGAATAAAAAAAGAAAAAAAGAGATTAAAAATATAAAAATCCCAATTAACTAATCTTTCTAATTAAAACAGAAGTATTGTTTGTTTTTCCTCTAGGAAGCAACATTACTTCCTGATGGAATCCTCTTGTATCTTTTTCAGTCACTGGAGAATAAAGAATAGCTCTCATACCAGTATAGGTCCTATAAAGAACAGGAGTCTTCTCATCAACAACTTCCCAAACATTAGCGAATACCCTGTCTTTAGGTTCAGCAAATGCCGCAATCATCAAAATATCATAATCCAAATCAGCGATGGTCTTTTCATCACCGGTAATAATCTCGATTCCATCATCAAGATCCAATCTTTTCAATACTTTTCTAGACAATTCAGCAACTTCTTCGAATTGTTCAATTCCAATACATTTACATCCTGTAACCATACGGAACATGATTAAGGTTAGTGGAAGAGGACCGCTGCCTAAAAATACAAATGTCTTGTCTTCATTAAACTTAGCCAATTGCCTTTCATTATCTATAAGTCCAATGTATCTGTCATAGAAATGAAATGAATCCAAAACAGCCTTAGGATCATCAGATTCCAATATCTTTAAAGCATTCTCCCTTTCTAATCTTGCTCCAATATATACATAAAACTTACGAATCAATTGCAATGCCTTATTCATCTTTTCATCATCAAGAATATGTTTTGCAGAGTCAAAATCTATTTCCTTATCGTGAGCAATCACTTCAATTTCATCCAATACTTTAGTAATCTCTTCAATATCTGTACTGTCTAAAGCATTTATACCTTCATTATCCAAATCACCAAAACTTGAAAGTTTATCAGCGATTTCCTCTATTTTGCCCCAATATTTGTAGCAACTCATTTTTTCACCAAAATAATTTTTAAAGAATATCCGAATTAATTTGTTTCATTAATTTTTAAATTAAATAATATAATTCTTATTTTAATAAGTATTCTATATGTAGGCATATATAAAGTTTCACTAAATATTGAATTAATTTATTAAAATTAAATTGATTATTTGTTTAAAAATAATGGTTAAAATGTTAAAAAAAGTAATAGAATATAAAAAATAATAAAATAAA